>CAZIRG010000120.1:0-5558 GCA_964541505.1 uncultured Syntrophomonadaceae bacterium
CTGCATCACAGCGCTGAAGCATGAAAATAGTTACAAATATTTAAAAGTAGGCGCTGATTTTTTATTATTTTTATGATTTACGCTTATTTTTTAATATATTAACAATTAAATAGTCGTTTATTATTGATTATGGCTGATTTGAATTAATTTACTTGTATTAAGTAGTGTTTTTATCATATTTAATCATATTAATCAGCGTCCTTTATCCTCTTGCTATCTAACAATAGTCTCTTTCCAGCGTCGCTCAAATTTAGCGCGAGGCAACAAAACACTACGTCCGCAGTTTGTACATTTGATGCGGATATCCATGCCTAGACGTATTATCTCCCACTCATTAGCCCCACAGGGATGTGGTTTTTTCATTTTTACCAATTGCCCTAAGTCAAAGTTTTTCTCCTCAACCATTCCTGCCTCCTGTTTCCTTAAACTTAAACGTAACTACTCAGATCTACTGAGCTGCTTTTAAAATTATCTCATGCGTTGCTCTCAAGCTGCTGCAGCAAACACCAAAGTAATCAAAGAGAATTCTTATAGTATATATCTGTTCTCTCAACAATTCCCTGAGGCTAATTATCCTTTGACTCATAAATTCAGTAAGGTACTTGCCAAGACAAAAAAATGTACAAGATAGGCTAAATCGTGTTCATCCTGTTGTCTTGTCAGAGAGCTCCTTGTATACATCGCCATCTTTGCAAAGGAAAATTTCTGTAGAATTCAGATGCCTGACTATTTATTCTTCTTTTCCCAAAGAAGTTACAATCTCAGTAAAAACATCATCTATATCTTGTGCTCCATTTACATTGAGAAGAACCCCTTTTGCTTTATAATACTCTATCAGCGGCTCCGTTTGATTTCTATAAACATCCAATCTTTTTTTAACAGTTTCCTCCGTATCATCATCTCGCTGAAAAAGCTCCCCACTGCATGCATCACAAACATTTCTTACTTGTGGCGAATTAAACTTTAAGTGATAACTAGCTCCACAAGTACGACAAACCCTTCTGGCAGTTAAGCGCTCCAGAAGATCCTGGAGAGGAACCTCTATGTTGATTGCTGTATCAATGCCAATATCTCTGCTTTCAAGTTTCTCCGTCAATGCTTTTGCTTGAGGTAATGTTCTAGGAAAACCATCCAGCAAAAATCCACGTGCAGTATCTGCCGCCTCCAATCTCTCTCCAACAATACCTACAACAACATCATCTGGAACCAGTAAACCTTTGTCCATATATTCTTTTGCTTTTGTTCCCAGTTTTGTTTTTTCCTTAATAGCAGCGCGAAACATATCTCCGCTGGAAATATGTGGTATTTGATATTTTTTCACCAGTCCCTCTGCCTGAGTTCCTTTCCCTGCTCCAGGAGGACCCATTAAAATCAAACGCATAAATATCCCTCCATTAAAACTTATTTCTTAATTTGGTAACTACTCAGATTTATTGAGTTGTTTTTAAAATTATCTCAAAGTTGCCTAATCTGCCACAGCAAACACCGAAGTGAAGATCAATTTTATCAATCAGAAAGCGCTGGATTTTCTTGAAGATAGCAGTACAATCTGTTTGACCAAGCGAAGGCTCAAGGAAGTTATTATACTGCCCTCGAAATTTGAGCACCGATTCTCACCTCCAACACACGTGGTATTGCTACAGTAGATTAGCTATATAGTTAGCTTATTTGTTTTGTTTCCACATAAGATCTAAAACTCCTGCCATTTGTTATGGTTTTAAATAATTAAACAGAAATTTCTTCAAAAACAGAAAAAACAGACGCATGTATTTTTTTAGTTTTAAAGCACCCTCAATCTCCTTTAATCACCAAATAGTAACTAGCAACCAGCAGATGATTATAAAATCCTAAATTGTAACTATTCAACTACAGCTATTTCCCGGTTAAAAACGATAAACAATAAATCATAAACTAGTCACCAATTACCAGTTATCGGAGCTATTATCTGTAAACTGTAAAATAATATTCAATCTCTAAATTTTTAATACTTCCTAATAATATAAGCAAGTTGTTTTTAGCAGGCGAAAGGCTTTCCTTTATTTATTCTGTTTTCTGCCTTTCTCTTTTCTCTTTTTTTTCAGGATCAGGCATTGAACACTTTCCATCGAAAAAAGAACCCTCTTCCACAATTATTTTAGCAGCGCTAATATTACCTCGTAAAAAACCTCCTTTTTTTATCTCTAGAATATTTTTTATGTGAACATTTCCTATTATTTCACCAAGAACAATTAAGTTTGCCGCTTCTATTTCAGCATTAATTTTTCCTTCTTTTCCTACAATAATATTTCCTGCGGTTTTTATATTTCCATGTACAAATCCGTCTATTCTTAATATACCTTCAGTTTCCAAAGTTCCTTCCAACTTACTTCCTGACCCTATAACAGTTGTTACTTTTTCAGATAGTTTATTTCTTTTAAACATATTTTATTCCTCTTTTAATCCAGATATTTTTGTGGATTTACCCTCTTACCTTCAAAGTGAACTTCATAGTGTAAATGTGGACCCGTACTTCGACCACTGTTACCCACATAGCCAATGACTTGTCCTTTAATAACCTTATCTCCTTCTGAGACAGCAAATCCATTTAAATGCGCATAGAAAGTTTGCCTATCATAGCCATGCTCTATAATAATCAATCTTCCCCAGCCAAAAAGATGACTTGTTTTTACAACCACCCCGTTAGCCGTGGCCCTGACATTTGTACCCTTAGGAGCAACAATATCAACACCCGTATGGAATTCCCAACGCCCAGTAAAGGGGGATCGACGGTAGCCAAAAGGAGAAGACATCCTTCCTATAACCGGCCATATAGAAGGAGTATGTTCTAAAACTTTTTTCTGATCCTCAGCTAATTCAAGAAGGTTTTGAAATTCTTGCACTTTTTCTTGGAAATAATCATTCAAGTTTACTCTCGCTCTGCTGTCCACCATACTTAAGTCTTCCCGATAGTTACCTCTGCTAACAAGCAAACGTAACCCGTCATCAAGCACTTGTTCCTCTAAAGTTTGTTTTTCTTTGTTTATTTCTTTTTTTTCTGGTACTGTTTCTATTTCCAATATTTCTTTAACTTCAGTAGTTAGGCTTTCTATTTGTACCATCTTATAAACAAGCTCCTGTGTTTGCATGTTCAATTCTTTTATTTTTTCTTTTTGTCTGCTGTTTATCTCTTTTAATTGATCAACCTCTGCTGTTTTTTCTGTTATACTAGCAGCTATATCACTATAGGAATGTACAAAACCAAACAGAAAAGTTATACAAACCAAAAACAGTGCGCTTCCAAGTTTAAGTAAAAACAAGGGTAGTTTAATGCTTATAGACTCACTTCCGGTATGAGAAATTAAAAGCAATGTTATTTCTTTTTTTTTGTTCAACAGCAACACCTCCTTTTTGTTTCACGTGAAACATTTTTCATAACTGTTTAGGTTGTCAAATTCACATTTCAAAGTTCAGTGTTATCAACCAGAGCTGACGCATGAAAATAGTTATTATAAAGTATTTAAAAGTAGACGCTGATTTTTTATGATTTTTATGATTTACGCTGATTTTTTAATATATTAATAATTAAATATTTGTTTATTATTGATTATAGCTGATTTACACTAATTTACTTATATTAATTAATGTTTTTATCATATTTAATCATATTAATCAAAACCTATTTATTTAAAGCTATGCGAAAAACTTTCTTCCTGAAATGCTTATAAGCATTGGTATGCTTACATCTTAAAAGTCATGCGTCAGTGCTGACTGTGCTAATAAGTCATTGATCCTATCCAAATCCGTAGCATTAAAATAAACTATCTCTATTTTACCTCCTTCTCCAGAAAGGTTTTTCTTTATTTTCACCTGGCAGCCAAAATAATGACACATTTGATTTTCCAGTTCTACTAAAAAAGGATCTCTATTTGTAGATTTTCCTCTAGGAGGGGAGGCTTTATTGCTCATTTTTTGTTTTTTGTTGTTTTTTTTGCTGTTTTTTTTGAGAGTGTTAACCAATTCCTCGGTAGATCGCACTGAAAGATCTTGCTCTAGAATAGCAGAAAAAACAAATTCTATTTCTTTTTGCGTCTCTAACGCTAAAAGAGTACGAGCATGTCCAACAGATATCTGCCCGGCTGCTATTACTTCTAAAATCTTTGCTGGTAACTTCAAAAGACGCAGCATATTAGCAATAGCCGGACGACTTTTAGAAATCCTCGCAGCCAATTGCTCCTGTGTAAAGTTAAAATCCTCTAAAAGTTGTTTATATGCCCGAGCTTCTTCGATTGGATTTAAATCTTCTCTTTGTAAATTTTCAACCAATGCTATTTCTAACGTTTCGGCAGAAGAAAGCTCTTTTATAACTGCTGGAATAACATTCATGCCTGCCAATATAGCTGCCCGGTAGCGTCGCTCACCAGCAACTAAGGAATAGTTGCCATCTTTTTTTTGGCATAATATAATAGGCTGCAACAAGCCATGTTCTTTAATAGAAGCAGCCAATTCTTGTAGTTTCTCTTTAGAAAAACTGCGTCGTGGTTGCCAAGGATTGGCTTTTATTTTTTTTAGTTCAACCTCTATTACTCTCCCATGGTTTTTTATCTTTTTCTCCTCGTTGTTCTCATTAGGGACATCCTTGGAAGCACTAACAGGCAAAAGAGCAGAAAGACCTTTTCCTAATCTTTTCTTCTTCATCTGTTAATCACTTCCTTAGCTAATTCTTGATAAGCTATTGCTCCCTTGGATTTTGGATCATAATCTATAATTGGTAAACCATAACTAGGTGCTTCACTTAACCTAATATTACGATAAATAAGAGTATTATAAACAATTTCGCCAAAATGTTTTTTTACTTCTTCAACTACCTGCCGCGCAAGATTTATTCTGCCATCATACATAGTCATAAGAACACCTTCTAACCGTAAAGAAGGATTTAAATGTTTACGAACTAACTCAACAGTTTTTACAAGTTGTCCCAATCCTTCCAAAGCATAATATTCACATTGAATTGGTATAAGAACTGCTTCAGCTGCTGTTAAAGCATTAACAGTTAATAACCCTAAAGAAGGAGGAGAATCGATCAATATATATTGATATTTTTCGGCAACATTTGCAAGTATTTTTTTTAACCGAACTTCCCTAGACATAGTTGCTACCAATTCTATTTCTGCTCCCGCTAATTGAATAGATGCAGGAACAACATCAAGATTTTCAATATTAGTCTTTTTAATTATTTTATCTAAAGGATAATCATTGATGAGTGCATCATAAATACAATGTTTAATGTGTTTTTTTTCCATACCAATACCACTAGTAGCATTTCCCTGCGGATCAATATCCAACAAAAGAACCTTATATGAAAGCATTGCCAGACAAGCACTAAGATTTACGGCTGTAGTAGTTTTTCCTACACCTCCTTTTTGATTGGCAATTACAATTATTTTTACCATCTTATTTTCCTCCCTGAATATTTAACCCTCGCCTTTAACTGTATTATCTGTTCGCTTTTATTCAGAGAAGTCCTCTTTTTTTTATTCTTTTTGAGGTTTTTATTTTTCTCCCTTGCTATTTTTGTAACT
>CAZIRG010000121.1:0-5523 GCA_964541505.1 uncultured Syntrophomonadaceae bacterium
TCAGTGACTCAGTGACTCAGTGACTCAGTGACTCAGTGACTCAGTGACTCAGTGAGTTAGTAAGTTAGGACCAAACTATCCCCATTGTACCTCGTCCCTACTTACTTAGTCACTTACAGCCGTAGGCTGACTTAGTCACTTAGTCACTCTATTTAATATGGCGGAGAGAGAGGGATTCGAACCCTCGAGACGAGTTTAATCCCGTCTACTCGCTTTCCAGGCGAGCGCCTTCGTCCAGCTCAGCCATCTCTCCATATCAGTTTACAGTTTACAGTTTACAGTTTACAGGGGCTAAGGTTATTTGGTTCACGGTTGAGCAACGAGCCACTTCCCAATTACTAAGTCCCTTCTCCACGAATACCCCGTGCCCCTAACTCCTGTCAACTGTCAACTGTAAACTGTCAAAAGGGCATCAATTTCTAATTTATGAATACTTGCTAATAACGTAAGTTAGTTGCCTTTGGCAACGTATATTATTATACAACATTTTTTTTAAACAATAAAGAGTTATTTTTAGCACTGACGCATGAAATCAGTTATAAAATATTTAAAAGTAGACGCTGATTTATTATGATTTACGCTGATTTTTGATATATTAACAGTTAAATAGTTGTTTATTAGTGATTATATCTGATTTGCGTTAATTTGCTTGCATTAACTAATGTTTTTATCACATTTAATCATATTAATCAGCGTCTTTCAACGTCTATTTATTTAAAGTTGTGCGAAAAACTTTCTTGTCTTTAATGCTAGTAAGTATTGGTATGCTTGCATCTTAAAAGTCATGGGTCAGTGCTGGAGCTGATTTTAGGTTAAATAAAATGGGTTAACATAAATCCAAGGGCGCCAGCGGTCGCCCCAAACTTTCCTATGTGCTTCTACTCGAAAGACACCTGGTTTTAAAACTTTAAAAGTCATATTAGACGTAACCGTTGAAAAAACTTCTTGACCATTATAGATTACTTTTAACAAGCTGTGTGGATAAGGAGATTGTACTTGGATTAATCCTCCAGAAGCAAAAGAAACCTTTTCCCCGGGGAGATATTCTTCCTCTCCCATAAGCAAAGAACATTTAAATCCCCTGCTACTCTTATAAAGGTCAAAAGCAACAAAAGAGTTGCCTTCCCTGAGAGCAGAGTGGACTTGTTGCCTAGCCACTGCAAAACTTGAACTTAAAGGCTCTCTCAAGAGTATATGCATATTAACACCACGGAAAAGATAGGGGTACGGAAAAAGAAGTGCCGTAAGAGGTCCCAGACGAAAGGTATAGGCATGAGCATCGCTGCCGCCTACTGCGGCTACAGGTCGATACTGTGTCAGCTCATCCCATTTCTTTACTGTTTCAGGACAGGGGCTCAAAGCAAAACCTGGTCTATGCAAATAATAGTTAAAAAATGCCTGGAACAAAGTTTTGACCCCGTCTCTCCAACGAGAAGAAAAATTCCAGATCTCCAAACCGGCAAAACCCTCCCGGGGAATTTCTCCCCAAGGATAAGCCCTTCCACCATTAACAAGCGGTGAGCCTTTCTCCTTTGGGTGTGCCAGAAAGCAAACCCCCCCCTTTTCCTGTATTGCAGCTAAAATATCAAACACACAAGAGGTAGGAGTAGGCAGCTCGTCCATTCCCAAGGCTAAACAGTGTTCCCCCTTAGCACCGGCGTCCAACTCCACCTCCACTAAAACCAAAACTCCCTCCCTGAAACCTTCTTCGCCACTATTTTTGCCCTGCAGGGTATTATGATCGGTAATAATAATAAAATCCAGTTTTTCCTGCCGGGCAACCCGAGCGATGTTGGCAATAGTATCATTACCGTCAGAATAAGTAGTATGGATATGCATATGGCCGGTGTATTCGTACATTTTTTTCATCCTTGAAATTTCTGTTTAATCAAATTGCTAGTATACGAAGTCTCTCTGCCCCTGCTGGCAATCAAGGTAGGAGAAATCTTATCCAATATTTTAATAGCTATACCTGTCCCTCTCGCTACACAGGTCACCGGATCATCAGCTAAATACACCGGCACCCCTGTTTCTTGGCTCAATCGCTTGTCCAAACCGTCAAGAAGCGCCCCCCCACCAGTAAGAATAATTCCTTTATCAACAATATCACCTGCTAGTTCTGGCAAGATACGCTCCAGCACATAACGAACACTTTGAATTATCTGTAACAAGGGGTCTTCCAAGGCATCTATAATTTCTGAAGAGCTTAAAACCACAGAGTTTGGTAAACCAGTAAGTAAATTTCTGCCTCTAATTTCCAAAGACTTTTCCCGATTGCCGGGAAAAACTGTGGCTACCCTTATTTTCAAGTCTTCTGCCGTTCTCTCTCCCACCAACAAATTATGCTTTCTTTTTATATAGCGTATTATTGCCGCATCAAACTTATCTCCACCAACCCTAACACTGCTGGAAATAACTACTTCTCCCAAAGAAATAACAGCTACATCCGAGGTTCCTCCGCCAATATCAATAATCATACTACCGCTGGGCTGAAAAATTTCCAAACCCGCCCCCAAGGCTGCTGCCCTGGTCTCTTCAATAAGATAAGCAGACCGAGCTCCAGTACGCATAACTGCTTCTACTACTGCTTTCTGCTCTACCGAAGTTGTTTCACCAGGGACACATACTACTACTCTGGGTCGAAATAACCTTCTATGCGTTAAAGTTTTTTTAATAAAATACTTTAACATGCTCTCTGTAAGATCAAAGTCGGCAATCACCCCATCTCGCAAAGGACGAATTGCAACTATATTCCCCGGAGTTCTACCCAGCATGAGCTGCGCCTCTTCTCCCACAGCTAGTACCCGGGAAGTATTTTGATCCAGAGCGACCACAGACGGTTCATGCAAAACAACTCCTTTACCTTCCAAAAACACCAAAACTGTAGCCGTGCCCAAATCTATTCCCATATCCAAAGCCATAAATTCACTCCTCTTTTCAGAATGCAAAAAACCAACCATAGATAGTGCAAAAAACAGGAAAAATTACTCTCTCTTTGTTTTGTTCTTTAATTCTGTCTTCAAACATCTTTTTCCTTTTTTTAAAGAAAACTAATTGCAAGTAATAAGATATTTTTTGCGAGTAGCTTCACCTCCTCTCAAATGCCGCTCCGCCTTATTCTTTTCCAAAACTTTTTTGACTTTTCCCGCAATATGGAAATTAATTCCAGGAAGCCTTTCCGTGATATCTTTATGTACTGTACTTTTGCTCACGCCAAAAACTCTGGCTGCCTGTCTCACTGTTCCCTCTGTTTCTAAAATATAATTGCTTATTTCTAAAACTCTTTCTGCAATGTAATCCTGCATAGGGACGCCCCCTTTATGCTGTTTTTCTAAATCTATATGAAAGCAACAACTGCTTGATGCCAAATCTTCTACCAATGATCCGGCAAATATTCTAAAGGATCTAACGCCACCTTACGTTTCCGATCGCCTTCTCCTTCCAACAAGTAGAGAGCAAAATGAAGATGTTCTCCAGGTCCTGCATCTATAGTTGCACTATTGCCTGTTGTACCTATTACCTCTCCGGCATTAACAGTACTACCTTCCTTCACTTTTATTTCTTCTAAATTAGCATAACAGGTTATATACCTTTCGCCGTGAATTAAGAATATATATGAATCTGCTTTTTCACCTTCTGGAACAAAAAATAGCTTTTCAGCCTCTCTCTCCTGTTCGCACGGAACCTCCTGAGTAACAGACTCTATGCTAATAACAACTTCCTCCACAGGAATTCTAACCGCATATACAATAATAGTTCCTAATAATAGAACAAAAAAACTAACTAACAATGCTTTACTCCTTGAAATTTTCTTTTTTTGCAACTGAAAAATAAATAAGGATAGAGAACTCACTACTCTGACCTTACTATTTTTCAAAATCTTTCCCAAAGACAGCTTGTCTTTCCAACGCATTTAACATCACCTCGAAAAGATATTCTGCCCGAATTTTCCCAAATTATACATTTAAAGAGATACTATCTCTACTCCATAATAATAGTGTTTTAAAATCTCCTGAAAATTTCTTCCTTCTTTTGCCATGCCATCAGCACCATATTGACAAAGCCCCACCCCGTGACCATGGCCTCTTAAATAAAAATAGATTTTTCTTCCTGCTATACTATACTCAAACCAAGTCGATGGCAGCCCAAGTTTTTGCCTAAACTGTGATGAAGGAAAGACTATTCCTCCTACCTTAACTTTTTCACTTCTTCCACAAGGAGATCTCTCTAGGATTTCTATCCTTGGGTTTCCTGCTGCTGTCACCACCGCTAAAATTCCTGCTTCTGAAAAAGCTTGTTCAAACTCCAGATAAGAAACAACTTCTTTTGTTCTATGCCAAGGGGAGTGACCACAATAATAGCAACTTCCTCCCACAAGATAAGGAGCAGAACCCGACCATACCCGGGCTGCCGCTACGGTATGACCACCACAGGTGGAATGATAAACAGCATCTATCAATTTCCCTTCATGCTTAAGAACCCTCTCTCAATTCCTGCGCAAAAACAGTTAATCTTTCTCTGCTCGCATCAAAACAAATCTCTGCTCCTAGGTACCTAAGGAGAGAAATCATTGTTTTTACATCTTCCAGAGAAGAAATATCTTCTAGAGTTATT
The DNA here is from genome assembly GCA_964541505.1 of uncultured Syntrophomonadaceae bacterium. Lineage (GTDB taxonomy): Bacteria > Bacillota > Dethiobacteria > PWVN01 > PWVN01 > CAZLTH01. The sequence continues at coordinate 4,615 of CAZIRG010000121.1, forward strand.
CTTTCTGAAGATAAAAGCGCTGCTGCCATAATGGGTAAACTCGCATTCTTAGATCCGCTTATCCTCACTTTCCCCCGCAGAGATTTTCCTCCCTCTATCACCAATTGTTCCACTCTTTTCTCTCCTTCCAGTTAGATGTTTTAGCTTCTGCTTTAGCTTCTTTACTGACTTTTCATGAACTCTAAATTCCACTCTACCGTCTGCCCTGTAGAATGAATATCCTAAAAATTTCAGTTCCCAAGGTCTACCAATAGTGCTTTTCTCTTTATTCACTGTTAATTTGAGTTTTCCTTCAATGTATCTTGCGATACCTTCCATCACTCGATTTGCTGCTTTCCTGCTCTCAACATATATGTTGCAGTCATCAGCATATCTGACGAATCTTAAGCCTCTTTTTGTTAGTTCTTTGTCTAATTCATTTAGCATTATGTTACTAAGTAATGGTGAAAAGTTGCCGCCTTGCGGTACGCCTTCTCTTGTTCTGTTAAAAACTCCATCTTTCATAACTCCTGCTTGTAAATATTTTCTGACTAGGCTTATTACTCGTATGTCCTTTACTTCTTTATAGATTAGCCCTATTAGTTTATCATGATTTGACTCAGTCAAAGTATGCTGCTAAGTCTATATCTACCACCCAGTTATAACCATCGTTTATATATTCTTTGCTTTTCTTCAGGGCATCATGACAACCTCTGTTTGGACGAAATCCATAACTGTATTCTGAGAAGGTTTCTTCAAATATTGGGCTTAGCACTTGAGCCATTGATTGTTGGATTACTCTGTCTACTACTGTTGGTATCCCTAGTTGTCTCTTTTTCCCGTTTTCTTTTGGTATTTCTACCCTTCTAACAGGTTGGGGAACATATTTCCCCTCCAGTATCTTCTGCCTCAAGTCTGCACCATGCTCTC
>CAZIRG010000122.1:0-5513 GCA_964541505.1 uncultured Syntrophomonadaceae bacterium
GATTATAAATAGAGCAAAACTTCAAAAGACCTAAATTAATAAAAATATCGTAACTACTTAGCTGTTACAGCAATACCTCGTTCGCTGTATTTCATATGTATATCGGTACTCACTTATGCTTTCTGTAACAGCTTTAGGGCAATATATGAGATAATTTTAAAAATAGTTCAATAGACCTAAGTAATTACATGTGTCCAACATAAAAACACTTCTTTGAGGATATCCTAAGTAATGTAACCAACAATCACTGGCTATGATAAGATTTTTGGATTAAAGTTAAATAAAAAGGAATTCTTAAACTCTCAGCTACTCTTTTAGCTTTAGGAGGAATCTATTTTTGCCTGAAAAGTGGCATAAAATTGTTATTATTGGCGCAGGTGCTGTCGGAACATCTACTGCTTTTTCTCTACTTCATTCTGGGCTAGTACAGGAAATTGTGTTAGTAGATTTAAATAAAGAAAAAGCAGTAGGTGAAGCAATGGATTTAAATCACGGTGTTTCTTTAGCTTATCCTGTAAAAATAACAGTAGGTAATTATGCTGACTGTGCAAAAGCAGATATTATTATCATCACAGCCGGCTCGCCACAAAAACAAGGAGAAAGTCGTTTAGACCTAGTTCAGGAAAATACAGCCATCATGAAAGATATCGTTTCGCAAATAGCAAAATATGCTCCCGAAACTATTCTTCTTGTAGTAACAAATCCAGTTGATATCCTTACCTATGTAGCTTTAAAACTTTCCAGTTTCCCTGAAAACAAAGTTATCGGCTCCGGCACCGTGCTAGACAGCTCTCGCCTTCGCTACCTTTTAAGTCTAGAAACAAAAATAGATACTCACAACATTCATGCCTATGTTCTCGGTGAACATGGAAATACAGAATTTATAGCCTGGAGCCAAGCTCACGTAGCCGGAATTCCCCTGACAAAATATTACCAAAAAGCTCTCAATAAAGAACTAGATGAAAAGACAAAAAATACACTCGCCAGTCAGGTCAGAGAAGCTGCTTTTGAAGTTATTGCCAAAAAACAAGTCAGTCACTATGCCATAGCTTTAGCTTTAAACAGAATCTGTCGGGCTATCCTAAGAGGAGAGCGCTCTGTGCTAACTGTTTCTACCCTGGTTACTGACACTTACGGCGTCAAAGATGTTTGTTTGAGTTTACCCTGCGTAATCGGCCGTCGAGGGATAGAAAAAAAAATACCTTTGCATCTGGAAAAAAAAGAACAGGAAGAATGGTTAAATTCTGCTACAACCTTAAAAAAAATTATCGCCCAAATACTGCCCCAGGAAATGCTTCCATAAATCTGCCAAAAGAAAAAGTGATCTCTAACCAATACACAAGCAAACCAATAATTACAGCCGGTATAGTTGTAATTACGGTTGCCCAAAATGCGCTGCGCCGATCTAAAGCCAGTAAAGGAATCAAAGCATCACCATCTTGCGAAATGGCATTAGCCAGCAAAGCAGCAAAAGGAATTATCCCCTTAGAAAATAAAACGATAAAAATAATTTGAGGACCACAACCAGGAATTAAACCAACCACAGCTCCCAAAATAACAGAAGTTAACCCCGTGGCCAAGATAGCAACTTTTATTATTTCTATACCCGCAGCATAGCTACCTCCACCCATAATAAACATGCTACTTTCAAAAACCAGAAAAGCTACAAATACCCAAGTTACAATAAAAGCTGTTTCTTTGGCATTATTAATAAAAGTATTCTGCATAGAAAGCAGCTTTTTTTTAGTTTCAACATAAGTATCATCATTAAGAATTTTTTTGGATAAAACCATTAATATAATAGAAAACATTGTGCCACTACCACCCAAAATCACTCCTAGGTTAGGGAAGAACAATTCATTAATATCCACCTGAAATAAATTCAAAATACCTAAAATAAGTCCAAAAACAATAATTATCCAATAAAAATAAATTAATTTGTTTTGGCTTAAGAATCCCTGTAATTTTACTTTCTGAGGTGTTTGTAAGGTTACATAGCCCTTTTCTTGCTGGAAAAAAATTAATTCCTCTTTTCTCTCTTGACGAACATCATATTTTTTTATTATATTTTCTCCCAATTTGCTCATATCCACTAAATATCCTGTAAAAACAGCTAACGGGAAAGCTACCACACTTACTACCAAATATTGAATCGGAACAGTAGAAATCAAAACAAAAGCTGAATCCCCTGTGCTGGCAAGCAAAGCAGCCACAACAGTGCCAAAAGTAACAGATTTTTTAAAAAACAGCGGCATAATCATTATTGCCCCTCCACAGCCGGGTATTAACCCTGCCAGAGCACCTAAAATAGGCTGCCAACGCTTAGATTTTTCCATAACTTGTGTAAGTTTTCCAGCTTTCTTATAATCTATATAACCAAACAAAAGTAAAATTGGGGCAACAAACACACCCACTACTAAAAAAGCCTCTTCCGCACTTCCTACTATCAACCCTAAAATCTCTGTAAGCATAAAAATACCCCCCTTTTGTTAACTCTATGGCGGGGGCTTGCAAATTGTCACAGAATTTTAAAAAAACAACTTGTATTTAAAAATAAACGCTGATTTATTATAATTTTTATGATTTTTATGATTTTTAATTTTCGCAAGCGTTAGCATGCTTGTGTTTAAAAAGTCATGTGTCAGCTCTGGTTTTTCAATAAAAACCTTGACAAAAACAATTTAAACACATATAATAAATATTACGAAGTTTCGTAATATTTGAAGGGTGGAACTAAAATGGAAGATAAAGAGAGTAAGGCCAGACAAAAAAAAATCGCACAAATTTTAAATCTGTTAACAAAGTTATATAAAATGATTATTTCAGATGTGCCGCTAGAGCAACTGCCATCAGATGTAACAGTTTCTCAACTTCGTGTTTTGCTTGCTTTGCATACTAGTGGCACTAGCAGTATGAGAGAATTAGCTGCAACTGTAGGTGTTGTTCCTTCTACAGCAACAGGAATTGTTGATGCTCTGGTAAAAAAAGGTCTCGTATCACGCAAACATGACCTTAATGACCGCAGGCAGGTCATTTGCAGCCTTTCTCCAAAAGGCAATAAGTTAACAAACATACTTTGGACATGGGGAGAAACTAAAATTAAAAAACAAATAATTGCCCTTACGCAAACTCAACTTAGTAATATTTTAGAAGCTATCGAACTTATATTGAACAATGACTTAAAAAAAGGGAGAGTTTAAATTAATGAAAGAGTCTATCACAAAATTAATTTCAACTATTGAACGTAGGACTTGGCACTTTATCATCATTGCAATACTATTAACTGCAATCGCAATTCCTGGTGTTCTCATGCTCGAAACAGAAACAGGTTTGAACACTCTTGTTTCTTCCGAAGCACGAGTTTTTCAAGACACAAAAAAACATGACTTAGCCTTTGGGAGTGAACCATTAGTAATTTTGTTAGAAGGAAATACAACGGATGATATTTTTTCACAAGAAAACCTTCTTGTTCTGTCAAAATTGGAAAGGGAAATATCAAAGCATAAACTATTTCATTCCATATTAAGTCCTATAACTATATTTAACTTGGCAATAGACGAAGCTTTTCTCCACCAGAAAGTTTTGGAAGAACAAATAAACGCTGCAATGACATCTGCAACCGAAGAAGATATGAGAATTTCAAAAGCAAAAAATTTAGATGCACCGGCTCAGGCAGCCTTAATTTCACAAACACAACAAGCAGTAATGACACAATTTCAGCCTTACATAGATATCGCCGAACAGATTGGTGTTCCCTCTTTAGGCAATAGTACATTTATCAATACTGTTCTATACAATGAAAAAGGAGAAATAAATCCTGCTTTTAGCAAATTAATTCCGACTGAAGGCAATGTGCTTATTACAATTTCTCCTGTTGGAAATCTTACACATGAAACTTCCTTGTCTTTGGTTAAATATATTGAGAATTTTTTTTTTGGAGAATCCTCTAAGTAATGTGTCTACTACAATAATTCTAGATGCACTTGTAATTGAGACCATAGCAAATGACATTGGAAGTAACCTTACAATATTGTTGGGTCTTGCTGTAATTGTCATGGGTCTGATTCTTCTGTTTGTGTTCCCTGTGCGTTGGCGGCTTCTATCTCTGTTTATGGTTGGAATAAGCGCCTTATGGACTTTTGGTCTGATGGGTTATCTTGGGATCCCTCTTTCTATGGCAACAATGGCGGTTCTCCCGGTACTAATAGGTTTAGGCATAGATTATTCTGTACAATTTCATAATCATTTTCAAGAAGAACTAGATAACTGCTCTTCTATAGATGGCACACTTGTCGCTTCAGCGATACGTATGCTTCCTGCAGCAGGCATAGCCTTGCTAGCAACAATCATTGGTTTTATTACTCTCTATATTTCAGATGTTCCAATGATTAAGGATTTTGGAATTATTTTATCTGTAGGTGTGTTTTTATCTTATATTACAGCATTGTTTTTACTGCATAGCGTTCTATATATACTAGAAAAGAAGACACCTATGCAAAAATTAAAAAAATCAGCAAACAATCAACGCCTACTTGAAAAATTTCTATCCAAAATGGCTAGAAAAGTCCTCAAAGCTCCTATGTTTATTCTGGTAATTGCTGTAATTATTGGCATCGTTGGAATTTATGCCGATGCTCAGCTAGAAAGTAGCACCGATTTTAAAGAACTAATGTCACAGGATGCTGCAGTTTTACAAGATATTGAAAAACTAAACGCAGTATTAGGTACAGGTCCGCCTCTGCACTTTTTAATTGAAGCAAATGATGTCACTTCACCTGAGTTTCTGAATGGCTGTACGCTCACCAGACGAAATTACTTGAGAATTTCCCGGAGCTAATAGAAGCACAAAGTATCGCTACTTTGATAAGCGAATCTTCAAATAGCAAGATTCCTAATAATCAAAAAGAAATTAATAATATATTAGAAAAGACCCCCGCAATATTTGTAGATCAATTCATTTCTTCTAATAGAAAAATGGCTAGTCTTGTCTTTTCTAGCAAGCATATTTCTATAGAAGAACAAAATAATCTAATAAAGCAAATAGAACTAGCTTCTATTACAGCTCCTAACAATATAAGGATGGTCGCTGTAGGTTCTCTTGCGATAGGTGCAAGCACAGTGGATTCCATTATGGGCAGAAGATTCTTCTTAAATATGCTCTGTATGTTTGCTATAATGCTTGTTTTGCTTATTGTCTATAGACGTTTGGCAAGTGTTTTGCTTACAATAATCTCTGTTGCTTTGGTAATTTCATGGTCTTCTCTGGTATTATATCTGGTCAACATTCCGCTTAACCCTCTTACCGCAATTTTAGGGGTTATTGTCATTGGAATAGGTACTGAATTTATGGTGTTAATTATCAGTAGATACGAAGACGAAAAGAAAAAAGGCAGTAGACCTACCGAAGCCATGGTAACAGCTATTTCTAAAATTGGTCGTGCGGTTGTGATTACAGCACTAACTACGCTTGGAGGATTCGGTGTTTTAATTACTTCAGACTTTGTACTAATTAG
>CAZIRG010000123.1:0-5441 GCA_964541505.1 uncultured Syntrophomonadaceae bacterium
ATGCCGCCATGGTTATAGCACCGCCTTACTGGACTTCTGTGGAACGAACTGCAGACAAAAAGCAGCAAGATAAATTAACAGCACTTAGAATTATCTATGAGTCGGCCATGCTCAATGGACCCTTTGCTATCTTAGCCGGATTTGACGGCGGCATGCTTAGCGTAACGGATAATACAAAATTACGCCCGATGACATTGGGACAAAATGAAAACTACAGCTATTTTGCCAGTGAAATTTCAGCCTTGCATGAAATGGAAACTAGCTTAACATCTGTATCTACACCACGAGCAGGACAACCATGTATTGTTTATAGCGAATAAGTAACCCAGTGAGTCAGTGAGTCAGTGAGTCAGTGAGTCAGTCAGCCTACAGCTGTAAGTGAGTAAGTAGGTGACGAAGTACGATGGAATACGAGGTTAAGAGGTCAAAAGATTAAAAGGGGGAAAGCTTCCTCTCTTAACCTTTTCCCCTCATTCCCCACTTGACCTACTGGTCTCACTGACTTACTGATTCACTGACTCACTGAGACACTGACTTACTGATTCACTGGTTAAGGAGGAATTAAAAATGAGTTCAGCAAACTTATCCGTGCTTTCGCCGGGACTTAGAGCAGTTTTTCGCCCGGTTTTTAACCTAGAAATCTGTGATAGCTGTGGTATTTGTGCCGGTGAATGTTCGTTTAACGAAATCAAGATGGAAACCATCAGGGGTAAAAAGATTCCCGTAGCCAACGGTAAAGCTTGTGGGGCTTGTCACCGCTGTGAATATACCTGTCCGCTGGGAGCTATCAGCATCGAGGAAAGAAGCATACCTTTACGCTCTCATAACCTGTGGCAATATGATCTCATTAATCGTATTCACCTGCAGGCAGCTTCCGGGGCAGTAACTCTTACTGGTTTTGGTGCAGGAACAAATGTGCCCAAATACTTTGATAAAATATTATTTAATGCCTGTCAAGTAACAAATCCTTCCATTGATCCTCAACGAGAACCAATGGAAACAATAACCTACCTAGGGAAAAAAGCTGCCTCCTTAAAAGAGATTGGCGACCTGCATCGCTTTAAGAACTCCCTGTTAAATTTGAGCTTACCTCTTGTTTTTGCTCCCATGTCCTACGGCAGCATTAATCTTAAATTTCAAATGGCTCTGGCCCGAGTCGCACAAAAAAAGGGCTTACTCTGGTATTCCGGCGAGGGCGGGCTGCATAAAGACCTTTATCCTTATCGCAAATGTGTTGTATTACAAGTTGCTTCAGGGAGATTTGGCATCAACCAAGACTACCTGCATGCCGGGCGTGCCTATCAAATCAAGATTGGACAGGGTGCCAAACCGGGTATCGGCGGGCACTTGCCCGGCGAGAAGGTACTGGCAGGGATTTCTGAAACTAGGATGATTCCCTTGGGCAGTGATGCCATCTCACCAGCACCACAACATGATATTTATTCTATTGAGGATTTGCGGCTGTTAATTTATGCTCTCAAAGAAGCCAGTGGCTATAAACCGGTATGCGTTAAAATAGCAGCTGTACATAACGTGGCTGCTATTGCCAGCGGTGTCGTACGTGCCGGTGCTGACATGCTCTACTTGGACGGTTACCGCGGCGGCACCGGTGCTACACCGGCCATAGTGCGAGATAATGTCGGGATACCTTTGGAGCTGGCCTTAGCAGTTGTAGATCAACGTTTAAGGGATGAGAAAATAAGGAACCAAGTCTCTATTATCGCTGCCGGCGGTATCCGCAACAGTGCCGATGTTATGAAGGCTATAGCTCTAGGTGCTGATGCTGTCGCCATCGGAACAGCCTGTCTGCTGGCCTGTGGCTGTCATGCCTGCCAGAGATGCAGTAGTGGGAAGTGCCCTTGGGGTCTCACCACCAATGATCCCACTTTAGCCGAGCGGCTCGACGTAGACTGGACCGAAGAAAGAATTAGTAACCTAGTAACAGGCTGGCAGCACGAGATGCAGGAGATAATGGGATTAAATGGGATTTATGATATCGGCTCTTTCCGCGGCAATAGATTAATATTGAGGGGGGTGGGGTTAAATGACCGGGAATTATCCATCTTGGGAATCAAACATGCTGGCGAATAAGAATGACCATAAAGAGAGGACGATAGAGGCGCAAAATATCCATTATCGGCAGTTAAATGAGCAAATACGCTTGCTGGCTCACAAAGGTGTACGCCAGATAATATTAAATGGTGTCCGGGGACAACGTTACCTAGCTGCCGGTCTGGATTTTCCGGACTTACTCCTGCAAATTAACGGCATCCCCGGTGAAGATATGGGCTTTAATCTCAACGGTTCAACCGTGGAGGCTTTCGGACACGGGCAAAATGCTATCGCCAATACCATGAACAGCGGAAAAATAATTGTACACGGTCTAGGAGGCGATGCCCTGGCTTACGGTATGCGAGGCGGCCAGCTTTTCGTGCGTGATGATGTTGGCTACCGTGTGGGCATACACATGAAAGAATACCATGACCAGGTGCCGCTAGTAGTTGTCGGCGGTACAGCCGGCGATTACCTAGGAGAATACATGGCCGGTGGTATTATTATTCTTCTTAACAGGCACAATGCTAGTGAAATAGTAACCGGAAATTCTGCTAAAACTCTTGCTACCGGCATCCACGGCGGTGAAATATATATTTATGCCTATGATGTGCCGCCTTACCTACTAGGTATTGGTGCTGGTATTACCAGCGTTGACAAAGCAAGTAAAGATAAAATAAAACCATATATACTAGAGTTTTGTCACCACTTTGCCCTAGCACCGGAACCGCTGCTGAATAGAGAACTGCTTAAAATAACTTCTACTGACAGTCGTCCTTTTGCCAAATTCTATTATCCGGCTTATCCGGTTAATACAGGCTTAAAACCTGAGCACTTAGAGCAAAAACCACCTTGTGAAGTCAACTGCCCGGCAGGAATCTCCACAGGGCGCTTTCTCTATCATTTACGCCAGGGAGAGCTGGCCGAAGCAGTACAGCTATTAGATGACGTCACCCCGCTACGCTATAGTTGCTGCGGCTTTATCTGTCCCCACTTGTGCATGGAAAATTGCACTCGTGAAAAAGTAGATTTCCCTGTGCGCACAGCTGAGTTAGCCAAACGATTTAAGAGCGACCTGTTGCTCAAACCGGTAGAGCAACAAGCAGAGAAAATTGCTGTAATCGGTGCCGGTCCGGCTGGTCTAAGTGCTGCTTACCAACTGGCCAGAAAAGGCTATAGCGTCACCATATTTGATGAGGGAGAACGTCCCGGCGGCAAACTCTACCAAGTAATTTCCCGCACCCGGCTTCCCCTAGAGGCCCTAGAGCATGATCTGAAAAGAATAGAAAAACTTGGTGTAAAATTTATATTGAGCACCAGGGTCAATGCCTTGCTGTTTACAGAGATAAGCCAACAGTTTGATCATGTTATTGTAGCCGTAGGAGCGCACCGCCCCATTCTCCCACCTGTAAAAGGCGTTGAACACCTCCAGGCAGGTCTTGATTTTCTCAAAGAATATAATCAGCAACAAATGCAACAACAGCAACAGCAGCAAGAGTCAACCCAGCATTTGGAAAACAAAACGATGACTCGCAGCAAAAAAGCCGTAGTTGTGGGCGGTGGAGACTCTGCTATAGATGGTATCGAAGCACTTATCGCCAAGGGTTTTCTCCCCCACGATATCACCGTAATAGATATCAAAAAACCTGCCGCCAAGCAGCAGGAGCGCGAAAAAATGCAGCAAAAGGGAGTTGTGTTCAGGTACCCCCTCTTTTTGCAAGAGGCCACCTCCGGGGGGATTACCGTAGCTGATGCCACAGGCAACCAAGAGTTTATGCCAGCCACTACAATATTGGTTTTTATAAATGAACGCCCCCTGCTTGATTTTTTGCCACCGGAGGTACAAGAAAGCAAAAACCAAGCTGGATTTTACGAGTCACAAAAGGAAAACAGCTTTCAGACATCCCTCCCTTGGCTTTCCATAGTGGGAGATGCCTGTGAGCTTGGCCTAGTTACCACGAACATCGGCAGCGGTCGGCAGTGTGCCCTAGAAGTTGACGCTATTTTAAGAGGACACGAATATCTGCCTGAAGTAAAGGAAACCAAGAAAGAAAAGGAGACGCACCCGGAGCGAGCTTTGCCTTTGAGCGAAGAAGAAACCGCTAAAATTGATATCGAAGAGGAGTATGACCGTTGTTTACATTGTGGCATCTGCATACAGTGTGACAGTTGCGTTGAAGCCTGCCCTAGGCAGGCACTTACTAGAGAGGAAAGCGAATTTACCCTTGACCTTACACGCTGCGGCGGTTGCGGCACCTGTGCCGCAACCTGCTTAGGCGGCGTAATTCACATGGTGCAACGCTAGTTGGAGGTTGGAGGTGGGAAGTTGGAAGTTGGACGAAGGACAAGGGAGTCCGAGGGAGGTGGGAAGTTGGACTAGAAACTAGGAACTAGGTAAGTGCAACAAGAAAGGCAAGGAGTTTACGAGGAGTTGATGTATGCTGTATAATAGTGGTAGTATTCAGGAAAACTTCCATAAGGTATTCCTCTGCTTGTATTATAGTGAAAAATCCATTGAAAGGGAGAGTTATTTATGAAATCTACTGCTATTGCTACTATGACAAAAATGATGGAGACTTTGCCAGAAATTGCACAAAATCAAGTAGTGGAGCAGTTGCGAAATTACATTGCAAATCTCCAAGATGATCTCCAATGGGATATTTTGTTTCAAAACAGCCAAATACAACTGGCTAAATCTGCACAACACGCTCGGAAAGAAATTGCTAAAGGGAACGCAGAATCAATGGACTACGATCAGTTATGAAATCTGCAACCTTACCTTCATCTTTACACTTCAAATGTATCCATCTTGAGGAAGATGTTTGGTCAGTGCGAATCACACTTGGCTATAAAGCCATAGGTACTATGGATGGTGATACAGTTACATGGTTCTGGATTGGTAGCCACGATGATTATGAGCATTTTTTCTTATAAAAATTAGGGATTTGGGGAACCACTGGGGACGGTTCTTTAAGGGATCAATCGGAAGTTTTGCATGTTAAAAGGGCTCAGATAGCGCTTATTCATCGCTATCTGAGCCCTTTTAGATGTTTGTTTTATAATTAATCTGCAAAATTTTTGATTGTCTAGAAGAAGGAAGTCGCGGCGTTAACGGTAGGCAGACGCTATGGGGATTCAATCTTTTCACCCTTGTTTTTTCACCGCTAAATTTAGCAGTTTCTGGTATTTTTCTAGCACCTGCAAACATTGCTTGGCTGTCTGCCTTAGAAGAAAAAGATAATATCTTTTCCGACATAAATTACCAAGTTTTCTCGCCTTACACCTGACAGAAAAACTCCCTCTGACAAAAAAAGCCGCATCTTCTTAAAAATAAATAATCTCTAGCTGGTTAGACTCCAAAAAGCCTAAATCAACAAAAAACATTTTCG
>CAZIRG010000124.1:0-5377 GCA_964541505.1 uncultured Syntrophomonadaceae bacterium
ATTTTTGCAGAAAAAATCGGCTGTAAAATAATTGCCGAAGGAATAGAAACGGAAAGCGAACTAGACACTCTCATTTCTTTAGGAGTTCACTACGGTCAAGGGTTTTTTCTATCTAAACCTAGCTTCCCTCGTCCAGAACTAACTAAAGAAATCAGCGCAAAAATCTTTAGCTCCGGTACACTGACCAAGGGCAAATTTCTAGGGCATACCATACCGGTAGGTGAAGTCATGGAAAAAAACCTAACTGTAAGCACAGAAACACTTGTTAAAAATGTGCAGGAAACTCTTGCTAAAAACAACCTGACCGGTCTGGTGATAGTAGAAGGGAAAAAACCTGTCGGTCTAATCATGGAACATAACATGTATAAACTTCTTTCCTCTCAATTCGGCGTATCACTATATCTCAACAAACCTATTGGAGAGATGATGGATAAACAACCACTAGTAGTTGATATTGCAACCTCCATACAAAAGGTTTCGCAGCTTGCTATGTCTAGAGATAGCTCCAACTTGTATGATTTAATAGTTATAGTTAAGGAAGGTGAGTATGCTGGCGTTTTATCTGTGCAAACTTTACTTGATGTTTTAAACAACATACAAATAGCATTTGCTCGCAAAATCAACCCACTCACTAAATTGCCCGGCAACAATGCTATTGAAGAAAAAATTAAAACAAACCTTGCTGCTCATAAAGCTTTTTCGCTGATTTACTGCGATTTAGATAATTTTAAAGCCTACAATGATAAATACGGTTTTTCCCAAGGCGATAAAATACTACTTTTAACTGCTAAAGTATTACTGTTTGTAACCAAAAAATATGATGCTGATGCTAGCTTTGTCGGACATATAGGTGGGGACGACTTTGTAATTATCACTACTGTCGAACATGCCGAAATAATAGCTGCCCGTATAATTAAAATATTTGACCGGATTATTCCTTGGCATTACGAACCCGCAGACAGAGCCCAAGGCGGTATTGAAGGGAAAGACAGGCAGGACTTGGACAAATGGTTTCCCTTCATCTCTCTATCTCTAGCCATTGTCACGTACGGTGGCAAACAGGCAAGTTCTTTAGAAAAAATAAGCAGCATGTCAGCTGAATTAAAAAAATATGCCAAAAAACAACCAGGAAGCGTTTATGTTACAGACAGGCGCAGTTAAATACGAACAATTTAAAACCACAATCTCCTCGCTGGAAGGGAAAAAGTAAGTGCAATTACAGCAAAGTAGTGGGAGCAAAGACTCTTCTTAACTCAAGTAACCCCTAGATGATTAATTAAAAAACTGTTTGGTTCGTATTTTACAAAAGATAAGCACATATATAGGCAGTGTAGTCTCAAGTATTGGAGTTCCCTGTTTTCTTGACTGCAATCATAATTTTATCAACACCCTGGCTTGTGATTTCAAAAATATTGTCATCCAATATGCTGGTATTAATATTAAAAATAAATGAAAACAGGTATGATAATGTTGGTATTTCACTTAATTGGATGTATTCTTTTTTTGATGATATAATAGCCACTGCTGTAAGCCAGTTGATTATTTGAACATCCAAAAGTTTAATCTTTTCCGGCAGCACATAAACCCCTCTCTTTTTAGGGATAATTATCTGCCAACTTTTCATGCTGCTTAGAACTGCCTGGGTAGCTACTTCAATCCGGCGCCTGTCACCATACCATTCTTTCATCTTTCTATATATTTGTGCAACAAAAAAATCATGCTGCCGCGATGACAACCTGCCAATTTCACCAGCCACATCTTTAAAAAACGGGTAAGCTAACAAAGTCATACCCCAATGCAATACATTTTGTTGTTGTGAATCTAATTGCGGCAGTAATTTCAAAGCTCTTTTTTGCAGCGGTTTATTTATCTCCGGAATATGATACCATATTTTCATCAGCAATGTAACAACGTGCTTTCTGGAGCTAATCCCGCTAATATTTCCACTTAAGTATTGTTTAAGCTTTTTATACATCTCCTTTTTAGTGGTATAACTGGCTTCATTCGCTGTATAATGCAAATAATCTGGTAATATTTTTTGATCAAAGCCTACTGTTTTTTTCATGCTGTTATTTTTTCCTTTCAATCTTTCTTTTCAACCTTAATGAACGGGACCGGTTCAAACCCCTTTATCTAGAGTATAATCCCTTATTCAAGCAAATTGCAATTGTAGATATTTTTCCTTGCAGGCACCCCCTTTTACTGCTATAATTAAAAAAATTCAAAGTGATGATAATATGAAACAATCAATTTTTAGCATGAATGAAATAAAAGCAATACTATTTCCAATATTTGATTCTGGTCAGCATTGCGCAGTTCGCAAAACTCTGCGTTATCAAAACTAAAGATAGGGAAGAGATGTTTTGTGCTTATTGAATGGGTTACTGAATGAGCTGTTGTGGGTTTTTCTTCGGTTGCCGCATTATTTCTTTCTTTTTTTCTGACTTTTCCGCTGCTTCTTTCTTTGTTTTTTAGCTTCTTTTTTCTTATGTTTCTTTTTCTCTAGTTTCTTTTGTAGTGCTGCTCGCTCCTCTTTGTTAAGTGGTGGTTTTTCCTCAAGTGGCGGTTTTTCCTCCCCCTCCAGCGCAAACTGCAATAAATTTGCCCAATCATCATCTGCATCTGCAGCAGCGGTGCCAGCCATACTTTTTTGTCTCTCCGATACATCCCAAAAGGTTTTTGCAAATCTCTCTTTTTCAGCATCCTTTTCTTCCTCAGATACACTATCGGCAACGGTCCACGTATGTACAAAGCTAAACTCCCAGAGCTGGTTAGAATAACCCTGAATAAACTCCTCTTTCAGCTTCACAATAATCTCCAAGGCCTCTTGGTGGCATTTATCTTCGATCACCCCGTGTCCGAGTAAAAAATCGTAAAAATAGGGAGTACTCCAGAGCAGTGCTGCGATCTTCAACCACTGGTTGGAAAGAAAACCCCCTAAGTTTATGAGGCGCTCTCTAAATCTTTCCCGGGGAAGAGCGAAAAAGTCAGCAGAAATACTTTCCTGAGGCTCTTCTGCATCCCTGAATATTGCAACTAAGGAGTAAAACAATTGTTCCGAAGTAGTAAAATGCAGCCCCTTCTGCTCTAGCATATATTTACAAAACTGCCAGAAGAGCAGAGAAAAAACCTTGCTGATACTTAATCCAGCTTTATTTTGCAACAAAACTTCTATTTTGTGCCGGTCATCACCGGGGGAAAGGTGAAAAATAATATCATCAAACATCTCTGTATCTATATTGAATTTATACTCCTGCAGGCTCTTATTAAACTCTTCCCGGGCAGGACTCTCACCTTTTTGTAGGCGATAATAAAGTTTTTCTACCGTACAAAAAAAGATAACATCTGTAAACTTTTCAGATACGCCGGGAATAATTTTCGGGGAATCCTCGACTTTTCGATAAACACTCCGTGAAAACGCTTCTGCCAGATCGACTAGACCATAAAACTGAAGAAGCTGCAACACAACAATCAGCTCATCAATTCCCTGTTCAGGAAACTCTTGGAAAAAATCTAAGTAATGCTTGACTCGTTCCTGCTCACCACGAAAAAGGGCCTGCTGGATAAGATGCCTGTCGAAATACTGATAGTCTTTCCTGTATAAACCGGGTTGATGGGAGTAAAATTTTTCCAGCAGTTGGCGACACTTGTCCATCTCTTTCTTGTTTAAAAGTTCTTGGTAAAACTCGAAGAAAAATTCCTGTAAACTTTCCTGCTCCGCAATACCTTCTCTCAAATCCACATCTTCCCTAGCCAGAAGATCAAAAGGCAGCGGCTGCTCCAGAGCTTCCATCACCATTTGAAAACGGCGTTCCACTGGTGCGGCATAGGCATTCTTATACCAGGTCTCCAGATTTTTGGAATAAAGCTCCCTTGCTTCCCCGGGAAAGAAAATTTCACCGCCGATATCCAGCGACTCTCTTCGCTGCAAACAGCGATAGTTCTCTTCCATCTCCTCTATTAATTCAAGGTCAATGGTACCCTCTTCCTTGAATTTATATGCTCGTTTCAACGCCTCCTCCATGAACCACTCTGCCTTTTCAAATTCCCCTGCTGCGTAATAGACAAAAGCCAGCCCTTCAAAGCCGGAATGATGCTCCGGTTCCGAGAGGCATACCTTTTTGAATATTTCTTCTGCTTTAACAAAGTTCCTTTCCTTGAAGTGTAAATAAGCCTGGTTTTCCCACTCAAAATCACCACTATACGGCTCTACATTAGGATATTCCTCTTTAATTTGCTGCAAATAATCCACTACTCTACCACCACCACTCTCTACCATAATAATCTTCTTGCCCCAGCTGCTCCAGAACAGTTTCGATTTTTTGCCGAGTTCGGCGGGAAAACTTCCTCTCTTTTAACAAAATATAACTCCTCAATCAGCAAAGAAATAAGCCTTAACCTCTGGTCTGGAGCATCCTTGCGTTTAAGATATTCCAGAATATCTATCTTTAGATGAACCTCTTCTATCTTTTCGGGAGGGGGCAGCACCTTAAGATAGTTAATCAGTACATCAAAGGCTTCCCTGTTTCCCTGCCAAGCTAGAGCACCAAGGTTACGCAGCGCTTTTTTCTGCTCCTCTTTATCGCCCTTTTCAAGCTTTTCCACATACGGATCCACAGGCAAAGTTGCAAAATCAATATGCTTTAATTGCTCTTCAATCATTGCCTGCTTCAACTGTTCCTGGTCTATTTCGCCTGTTTCTTTTAAACGGTTATACAGCTCTCCTAAGGGGCTGTCATCATCTATCTCAATCATTTCTATCTCTTCAAATTTTTCACAAACCTTGTTTTCTCCTAGGAACTGCTTTTTAGCGATCAAATCCCGGCAGGAATCAAAGTTAAAATGTTCCAACAAGTCTTCAATATAAGGCTCAAAATCATTATCCTCAAGACAGATACCATATTCTGTAATCTCCTCACTGGAAGGAAAAAAGTAAGTGCAATTACAGCAAATCCGTTTCATTTCTTCACTGGTCACGCTATACACTCCCTCTAATTTTTTGTCAGAAATTCTCGATTATTTCTATCTGAAGATTGCCTTTTTCTAGAAGTGGGAGCAAAGCCTCTCTTGCTTGCTCGTATAGGATTTTGGGCATTGTTTGGCTGGTTATGGTAATATGTTTAAGCCGTACCCTCCAATTGATAAAATTAAACCTAAGACTATTAATACCACTCCCAGTTTTACCACTTTTTTTACAATAGCTACTACAGCACAGATAACTACTATTGCAGCTAGCGCAAAGAAAATATAGCTCACTGTGGGTAGTATGGCAATTATGTCTCCCAATTTAATCAATTCCTTTCTTAACTCAGGCAATCCCGAGGTGATTAATTAAAAAAACGAAAGTGAATTTTGGATCATTCTTCCCCTTATAGAT
>CAZIRG010000125.1:0-5360 GCA_964541505.1 uncultured Syntrophomonadaceae bacterium
GCTTGAGAGCAACGCATGAGATAATTTTAAAAACAGCTCAATAGACCTGAGTAGTAGTTACAAAGAATAAAAGAAGGTGAAATACAAAAAAATTACTGCAACAGGCAGGAATCAGGGGCGTTTGTGCCGAAGTTAATGTGCCGAAGTTAGAAAAATTAGAAACAATAAAAAAATTAGAAATAGTGAAAAGGAGGGCTATGGAAAAGTTATGGCTGAAGTTATTGTTGAGGCTGTAGAGGTGAAGGTAAGTGTTCTGGAGAGTTTCATTATCAGCTGTTTTGAGAAGTCCGGCATGAATTATGAGGATGCCAAAATTACGGCAGATGTTTTGATCGAGTCAGATAAAAGAGGGATAGCTTCACATGGGGTGGCTAGGTTCAGAAGATATATTGATGGTATTAAAAACGGGATTATGGTTCCTGATGCCCAGTATAAAATTATCAAGGAGACAGCAAACACTTTATTGGTAAGTGGTCAGGACGGCTTAGGTCAACCGGTTTCCTACAAAGTTATGCAGTTGGTGCTAGAAAAGGCAAAGAAAAATAATATTGCTTTTGCTGTTGTTCGAGATTCTAACCATTATGGTATAGCTGGCTACTATGCCATGATGGCTTTGCCGGAGAATCTGATTGGTTTTTCTGCTACAAACTCTTTTCCCCTCGTAGTACCGACTTTCAGCAAAAATGCTCTTTTAGGGACAAATCCACTGGCGGTGGCAGTGCCTGTGCAGGGAGAGGCGGACTTTGTTCTGGATATGTCTACCAGTACTGTAACACGTGGCAAGTTGGAGGAGTTTAACCGGAAGAATAAGTCCATTCCAGAAGCTTGGGCTACTGATGCGCAAGGCCGACCAACAACAGAC
Source organism: uncultured Syntrophomonadaceae bacterium (assembly GCA_964541505.1). Taxonomy (GTDB): domain Bacteria; phylum Bacillota; class Dethiobacteria; order PWVN01; family PWVN01; genus CAZLTH01. The sequence goes on from CAZIRG010000125.1 coordinate 863, forward strand.
CCTGCTCTGGTACTAAAAAATGTGGCAGAAAAACTTGGTGGCGGGTTACTTCCCTTAGGTGGAGCTTTAGAGGAGTTGGGCGGGCATAAAGGCTTCGGGTTAGCTATGCTTGTAGAAATATTTACAGGCATTTTGTCAGGCGGAGCTTTTGGCCCGCATGTTTATGGGACACCCGGTTCACCAGCTAAGGTTTGCCATATTTTTGGGGCAATTAATATAGAGGCTTTTATTTCTCTGGATGAGTTTAAAACCTCGTTGGGTTCTTTTATTGATATTTTGCATAGCTCAGAAAAAGCAGCTGGACAGGATAAAACCTATGTCCATGGGGAAAAAGAATTTTATATGGCTGAAAAGCAGCAGGAATATGTTAAGATAGCAGTAGGAGTAGTGGAAGATATTAAGGATGTCGGAGAAAGTTTGGGAGTAAAAGTAAGGTTAAGAGAGGAACGAGGTTAAGAGGAAAACGAGGTTAAGAGGTATTATTTAGAAGTTAGAGGTTAGAGGTTAGAGGTTAGAGGTATTATTTGGAGGTTAGAACTCTTCAATCTTCAACGTCCAACCTCCAACTTCCCACCTCCAACTTCCAAAACGGAGGTGGCTTATTTATGGATAATATTGGTAAGTTGTATGATTTTATAATTATAGGAGCGGGAGTTATTGGCTGTAGTGTTGCCAGAGAATTAGCCAGGTATAAAGCAGATGTTTTGGTTATAGAAAAAGAAGATGATGTGGCTAGTGAAATTTCTAAGGCAAACAGTGGAGTTTTGCATACCGGGTTTAACACTCCTACTGGCACATTGAAGAGTAAGGCCAATGTTGCCGGTCGTGCTTATTTTGAAAAAATGGCGTCAGAATTAAATTTTAGTATGCGTGTTGTTGGTAAGTTAGTGGTGGCTATGAATGAAGAAGAGAGAAAGCACCTGGTGGATATTTATGAACGTGGTTTAAAAAACGAGGTGCTTGGGTTAAGCTTGATTGAAGAAGATGAACTAAAACACATGGAACCGAACATCCATGGGAAATACGCTCTTTTTTCAGCGCGTGCTGGTATTATAGACCCTTATGGGTTTGTTATTTCGTTGGCAGAGAATGCTTGTCTGAACGGTGTTAAGTTTACTTTTGAGGAGGAAGTTGTCAGAATCGATAAACATGATGGCGGGTTTCTGGTAGGTACTACCGGAAATAATATTTATGCTGGTCGATGGGTTATCAATTGTGCCGGTCTGCACTCTGATGATGTCTCTCGTTTGGTAGCAGAGACAGAATATAAGATTTATCCTGTAAAAGGCGAGTATTACATTACAGACAAGATGGAGGGGTTGATTAGTAGTATGATCTACCCTGTGCCTCCGGCACACGGGGCAGGACTGGGTATACACTTTACACCAACTATAGAGCATAATATTTTGCTTGGTCCTTCAGCACAGTTTATCGACGATAAAAACGATACTGCCTGTACTAGGGAGATAATGCGCACGATAAAGGCAGAGATAGACAAATATATTCCCAAACTGGCGGAAGCAGATTTTATTCGTAATTATGCTGGGATAAGACCTAAACTAGTCACCGGCAAGGAAGGTGATCCTAAATTTGCTGACTTTATTATTGAGGAGAATAAGAAAGCAGAGAAATTTATTGATTTAATCGGCATTGAATCTCCCGGGTTGACGGCAGCTCCGGCCATAGCTAAGATGGTTATTGATATTATTGGCAATAAGGAAGACCTGGTAGAAAATAAAGAGTTTAATCCATATAGAGAAAAACCTCTTAAGTTTGCTTCTTTGTCTCCAGAAGAACAGTCTCAGCTGATTGCAGAGAATAGTGATTATGGCATTATGGTTTGTCGTTGTGAAACGGTGACACAGGCAGAAATTATCAAGGCTATCGAAAACCCGTTGGGGGTTTATTCCCAGGATGCTATTAAGCGCCGCACGCGGGCTATGATGGGTCGTTGCCAGGGTGGTTTTTGCTCGCCTCGTATGGTGGATACCCTCATGGATAAGTATGGTAAAAAGGCGACTGAAATCTATAAGAACAATAAAAAATCCAGCCTGTTTTACGGGTTGATAAAGGGTGAGGCGGTAGAATGAAAATAGAAAAAGCAGATGTTGCTATAATTGGGACGGGTCCGGCTGGTTTGACAGCAGCAGTGGCGGCGAAAAGAAGTGGTCTAGATAAAGTCGTGCTGTTGGAGCGTAACGAGTTTTTAGGAGGAATTTTGTTGCAGTGTATTCATGACGGTTTTGGGCTACACCTATATAATGAGATGTTGAGTGGTCCGCATTACGCAGAAAACCTAGTAGAAGATCTAGAAAGAGAAGGTGTCACCTGCTTTTTGAACAGTATGGTTATTGGCATTGATGCTGATAAAGTACTTACAGTGGCTAATATTGATAGCTTGATTCAGATAGAAGCTAAAACTATTATTTTGGCTATGGGCTGCAGAGAACGGACGCGAGGTGCTATTGAGATTCCCGGCTCCAGACCAGCCGGTGTATTTACGGCGGGAGTAGTACAAAACTATATGAATTTAAAGAATCTCAAACCTGGCAAGGAAGTTGTTATTTTGGGTTCTGGTGATATCGGCATGATTATGGCGCGACATATGGCACTGGAAGAAGGAATAAACCCGAAATGTGTCTTCGAGGTCATGCCCTATATGGGAGGATTGATGCGCAACAAGATACAGTGTTTGGATGATTTTAATATTCCCATGCATTTATCAACTACCGTTACTAATATAAAAGGGAAACATCGTTTGGAAGGGATAACTGTTTGCCAGGTAGATGAAAACCTGAAACCTATTGCTGGTACGGAACGGGAGGTTGCCTGTGATACACTGATGTTGTCAGTAGGATTGATACCGGAGAACGAACTTTCCAAAAAGGTAGGAGTCAGCTTGTCTGAACAGACAAAAGGAGCAGCAATAGATAACAACTATGAAACAAACGTGCCTGGTATTTTTGCGGCCGGTAACGTTTTGCATATTCATGACGTAGCTGATTATGCTTCTTTTGAAGGTTATTATGTGGGTAAAAAAGCAGCTGAATATGTGCGTACAGATGGCTGGGACTATCCGGAAAAATTTCCTACTCGCACAGGTGAAGGCATCCAATACTTGCTTCCCCAGTTTTTAAGAGAAGATTGCCGGGAGACAGAGTTAAAGTTTCGGGTAAAGAGACCATTTAAAGATGTGAGTGTAGTCATAAAAAATGGCCGAGAAGTGCTTTATAAGAGAAAATTTCGTACTATTCTTGCTTCTGAAATGCAGGTGGTAAAGATAAATTCTGACAGACCGTTGGATGATGTGAGTATTTTTCTTGAGGGAGGGGTAGGAAAATGATTGAGCAGCAAACGGAGCAACAAGTTAGGCAGCAGGAAGTATATTGCATACTTTGTCCAAATGCTTGTCAGATGGAGGTAAGTTTTGACCTAGAAAAAAAAGAAATAACACTAGTTAAAAATAATCGCTGCGAGCGGGGTGAAAAGTATGCGGCGAAAGAAATATTTGAGCCGGAACGCTCGGTTATGACTGTTGTGCCCGTTGATTCGAAATTCTGGAAAGTTACCAGTGTTCTTACCGCCAGACCTGTACCGAAAGAGAAGATGTTTGATATCTATGATGAAATAAAAAAGATCCGACTGAAAACACCAGTGCGAAGAGGTGATATTCTTATCAGCAATGTTTGCGATACAGGGATAGATGTGATAGTTACCAGAAGTGTTTTGGAATAAAAACAAGAACAATTTAAAGAGGTGAGATGATGACCACTGTTTTTATTGATAACCAAGAAATTGTTGTGCCAGAGGAAACTACCATACTGGAGGCAGCAGCGTCAGCCGGTATTTATATTCCCAGTCTTTGCTATCATCCGGATCTTTCTGTGTTTGGATTTCAGGGCTGTCGTGTTTGTATGGTAGAAGTTGAAGGGGAGGTAGTTACTGCTTGCCGTACGCCAGTAGAGGAAGGAATGTCTGTGCGAACAGATACCCCGGCCATAGTTGAACTACGTCGGATACTAGTGGAGATGATTTTAGTTTCTCACAATCCGGATTGCCAGTCATGTGTGCGTAATGATAATTGTACTCTGCAAAAAGTTACAGCTTTTGTTGGTATTACGCCGGAGCGTTTGAACAAGCTACGCAAGGATATCAAAAAGATACCGAAAGAAACGGCCAATCTTTTTTATTTTGTAGATATGTTTTCTGACTTTCATGCTTCGGTTGTAGAAGGTCTGACTTCGGGGCGTCTTTCTCAATTATGGCAGCACACCTATAAAATACCTTCAGATATGTCAAATCCTTTTTTTAAGATTGATCCTACACGTTGTGTTTTGTGCGGTATTTGCGTGCGTACTTGTAGCGAAATTAATGGCGTAGCAGCCATTGATTTTACCTCCAAGGGACGTGAGGTCAGAGTTAGTCCACCGGAAGGATTATCCTTAGCCGAATCCACTTGTGAATCCTGTGGTGAATGTTTAGAACGCTGTCCCACCGG
>CAZIRG010000126.1:0-5328 GCA_964541505.1 uncultured Syntrophomonadaceae bacterium
ACTGCTTATTATTAGCTTATTCGTAGTTGATATTTTAAAAAAGCGGATTGCAGTTATATATTTGCGTGTTTGCTAGTTCTTTCTCATTATTTCTTATCATTCCGTTACTTGACAAATTAATTTTATGTTTATGCAACGCTACTGTGTCAATATAAAAATTTCGGCCAACTTTGTTATTAAATCTGCGACATTAGGTCCTAGATGACAAATAATTCTACAAGGGAAAGCATAAACTCGCCTTCCACTCTTCTCTCTCCACTAAGGAATAAGCTAAGGCATTAATAATAGAAGCCGCCACCGGGCTTCCTCCTTTTGAACCACTTATTGTTATATACGGTACTGGTTCTTCCCTGATTAACAGCTCTTTAGATTCTGCTGCCCCGACAAAGCCCACTGGAGTGCCAACTATCAGTGCTGGTTTTATACCTTTAATTTTGCATAATTCCAATAAGGCAAACAAGGCCGTAGGAGCATTACCGATCGCAATAATATTTCCCGCTATTTCTTTTTCGGCTAATTTAATACCTGTCATAGACCTGGTTTCGCCTGTTTCCCTGGCTATTTCTCTTGACTTCGGGTTATCAAGAAAACACCTAGTTTTTACACCCAATTTACTCAAGGTTCTTTTGTTAATTCCTGTTTCTACCATTTTTACGTCCGTGATTATTTCGCAACCGCCTTTTAGAGCTTTTTGCCCTGCCTCAATCGCCTGCGGATGAATAACTGCCAACTCCGCATACTCAGGATCTCCCGAAGTATGTACCAAACGATAAATAATAGCTTTTTCACCCAACGACCATTCTCGCTCCCCTACCAATTCTGCTATTATCGCCATACTTTTCTTTTCAATCCCAACAGGGTCTATCTCATAATTCATCTCACCATCACCCCTTTCTCCTGGACAAACAGATGTTCGCCGCCACCAACTACCAAACACCAACCACCGACGACCGCCCCATCCAGCTTCCCAGCCCAAAACCCAACCACGGATGGACACGGATGGACGCAGATAGGTACGGAAATCGTCTCCCAACTCAAAACTCAGAACTCAAAACCCAAAACTCAAAACTTCGTCAACCTCCCCCGTCTAACCCATTTGACTCGCTACGCTCGCTCAGAGCAGGTTCTCCCATTTCCAACCTCCAAAACAGCCTCCAACTCCCCAGCCACTGGCAACTGTTAACTGTTAACTGTTAACTGGCAATTGACCATCAATTCCTAATTTCTGAATATTTACTAATAATCTGAATTAATTGCCTTTGCGATAATCCCCCATTACACACTGGCTCTTCGTAGCACAGCTAAACACCCCAGCAAAAAAAACAGGCCAAAAGACGTTAGCACTAACAAAGAAAGCCAGGGGAAAGGCTGACCTAAAGCTACGGCCCGTAAACAATGGCTGGCATGAGTCAAAGGAATAATATTTAAAATAACTATTACTACTTCCGGCAACTGTTCCAAGGGGAAAAAAGTACCACCGAGGAAAGTCATCGGTAATAATACCAGGCTCGTGAAAGTAGCCATATCCTGATGGGACTTGGCCAACAGGGCTGCAAAAACACCTAAGAAAGCAAAGGTAAAACAGGTAACCAGCAGTGTTAACAGGAAAAGGAAATTAAATTCCAAGGGGGAAATGGCAATACCGAGCAACAGAAAAACTAGGGAAACAACCAGCCCACGCAAGACACCTATCAATGATTTGCCAATTATTAAAGAGAATAAACTAATCGGAGCCATTAAGAACTCGTGAAACGACCTGTAAAAAAGCCTGTCCACATTCAATTTCATGCCAGCACTGTTAAAGCTTGCGTTCATGGCAGTAAGGGCAACGATTCCCGGAATTACAAACTCCAGGTAGCTCGCCCCTTCAATTTCTATTCCTCGCCCCAGACCATATCCAAAGGCAAGTAGGTAAAGTAAGGGACTCATAAGACTAGTGACAAGAAACCTTTGCCAGAGTCGCCTCAAAATCTTTAAGTCTGCCCACCATACTGAATAAATATCTTGCAATATATTTAACATCAGTCTTCCCTCACTTTCTGTCCGGTTAACTCCACAAAAACATCTTCCAAGTTCGATTCCCGCATGGTACTTGTTTTAATTTCTGGAGGCAAGCCTTGGATACAAGCTATGGCTGCTTCCTTATCTTGGAAATAATGATAATGCATAGTATTACTATCAGAAAGAGTTTCTACAGTGAAAATCCCCAGCCGTTGACGCAGTTCTAGCGGACTGCCCAAAGCAATAAGCTTGCCCTGATGAATAATGCCTACACGGTGACAAAGAGCTTCAGCCTCCTCAATATAGTGCGTGGTAAGAAAAATAGTGGCACCATCAAGATTCATTCTTTTGATTAATCCCCACAAACTCCGTCTTGCTTGGGCATCCAAGCTTATGGTTGGTTCATCAAGAAAAAGAAGTTTAGGACGATGTATCAAGGCACGGGCAATCATCAGACGCCTTTTCATCCCGCCGGAAAGGGTTTCCACCAGCCGGTTGGCATGTGGGGTAAGTTCTACATAGTCAAGTAGTTCAGCAATACGCTGCCGGCGTTCTGCCAGTTTAAGATGATGTAAACGGGCATGAAGTTCCATGCTTTCCCACGCCGTTAACTCCCGGTTCAGACTTAAGTGTTGCTGTACTATCCCAAATTTTGCCTTTACTTGCAGAGGCTGGGTAACCACGTTTAACCCATTAACCCAAGCTTCTCCTGTAGTCGGTTTGGTCAGTGTAGTTAAAACACGAATAGCAGTAGTTTTTCCGGCCCCATTAGGACCCAAAAAACCAAATATTTCGCCGGAACGTACTTCTAGATCCAAACCAGCAACGGCACTGACCTTGCCATATGTTTTAGTAAGTTCTTTGATTGTAATCATGTTCTTATCTCCAGCAGTAGTTACCATAACTACACTTCCTTTTTTTGTCTCGCCTAAGGTCAAGAGGTAAAAAAAGGTTAAAAGATAAAAAGAGGAGGAAACCCTCGCAACCCCATAATCCCTTTTCGCCTCTTTATCTCTTCGCCTCTTCGTCTCTTTATCTCTTCGCCTCTTCGCCTTTTCATCTCTTTCCCCCAACCAATCTCCAACCTCACCCCGCTTTAACTGACCGCAACGGCAAAACATACAATCCACTGGAACCATTTTTCACCTCTGCTTCCACGCCATAAACACTTTTTATATTTTCAGGTGTAAGAACAGTTTTAGGATAACCCTCTGCGAAAATACTGCCCCGGTGTAACATAACGATTTTGTCCGTATAGCGTACTGCTAAATTAAGGTCATGAATGGCTACTATCGCTGAAATTGCTTTTTGTTTGACAATATCCTTTATAATTTCCATAACTTCCAACTGGTGTCTGATATCAAGGTCACTGGTGGGCTCATCAAGCAGAAGCACATCCGGTTCCTGTACTAAGGCCCTAGCTAAAACTACTTTTTGTTTTTCTCCGCCACTGAGACTTTTAAATTCCCTCAAGGCAAACCTCTTAATTCCCAACAATTCTAATACTTCCACCACTTTTTCAATATCACTATCATTACTACCCCAACTCATGTGAGGTCGCCTGCCCATAAGAACGGTATCAAAAACCGTAGTCGGAAAGCCATCTGAGTTTGCTTGCGGCACATAACCTATATGCTGCGCCAACTCTTGTCTGCTCATCTTCTTTGTCTCCCGACCATCCAGCAAAATACTACCCTGCTGCGGCTTCAAAATCCTGTCAATACATCGTATCAAGGTAGATTTGCCGGCACCATTTGGACCTACTAACCCCAATATCTCTCCCTCGCCAAGTCCTGCGGTTACATTTGTCAAAATAGATGTACTCGCATAACTAAAGGTGACTCCAACCATATTAAGTTTCACCAGTAACCCTCCTTCCGACGCATTAAAAGATAGAAAAAGAGCGGTCCGCCAAAAAAAGATGTCATTATACCTACGGGAATAATGACTGGTGCAATAACTGTCCTAGCCACAGTATCGGCCCCTAATAAAATAATAGCACCCAAAAGACAAGAAGCCGGTAAAAGAAAACGATTATCGCCTCCAATTACCATCCTTGCTATATGCGGACAGACCAAGCCAATAAAGCCAATAATACCGGTAAAACAGATGATAATGGCCGTTATAAAAGAAGCCAGTAACATACTTACAAGTCTTAACTGTTCTACATTTACGCCAAGGCTTTTGGCTGTTTCATCCCCAGCACCTAAAACATTAAAATCTTTTGCTTTCCAGATAAGGTAAGGCAAACATAACAAGAGTACTAGGGAAACAATAGCTATGTTGGTCCAAGTTGCTCGTCCCAAACAGCCAAACATCCAGAAAACTACCCCGGCCACTTCTTCCGGGTCACCAAAAAACTGTAACAATGAGGTAGCGGCGGAAAAAGTAAAGCTTATAGCAATGCCCACCAGAATCATCATTCCCGGTGTTGCATTTTTGTAGCTGGCCAGACCCAAGATAAGAAAAGAAGCAAGCATGGTAAAGATAAAAGCATTCGCTACCACCAAAGTTCCACCGGCAAAACCAAAACCGACACCAAGAATTATGGCTAAGGTTGCCCCGAAAGAAGCAGCCGAAGCAATTCCTAGGGTGAAAGGACTTGCCAAGGGATTTCTCAGGATTGCTTGCATCACCGTTCCGGCTATAGCCAGTCCTATACCAGCCATAATCCCAAGTATTATACGCGGCAGGCGTAGCCCCCAAACAACTATATCTGCCAGTCCGCTACTAGCAAAGTGGTTTGGCAGCAATCTATGCATGATTGTAGAATAAACTTCACCAATAGTAATAGGTGCTGTGCCCAGAGTGGCAGAAAAACTCATGAGTATCACGATACTGATTAAAAGTATGCTGATTAAAAAAACTTTTCTGCCGGTAAATTTAATATACTGCTCTTTTAGTGCTGTTTTCAAAATAGTTTCTGATATAATTTCTGCTGGCATTGATTCTTCATCCCTTCTTGCAAGTAATGATACCTAATCAATATTTTGCATCTACTTTTAAAATTAAAAAAACCTTATCTCAACGATAAGGCCTTTTAACTACAGCAATAGCAACATGTCCCCACCCCAGGCTCGTGGACAAAATTCAGATGTAGGTATCCTGACTTAGGTTCATTGCATTCTTGCGCCTTCCCATAAAAACAGTGGCTGTTGCAAAATGCTCCCCATCACAGTGGCGGCCCCGTGTTGGATTCTCACCAAACTTCCCTTTGGTTTATGTAATTTTTTACCTATAATAACTCCTCTTGAAATTATACTTGGTTTTTACGTATTTTCATTATACTCTCATGTTTATTGGTTGTCAATCCGGGAATTCCAAATT
>CAZIRG010000127.1:0-5294 GCA_964541505.1 uncultured Syntrophomonadaceae bacterium
TCTTTACCGCCACAGGGATACTGAATGTTATCGATTACAATAAGGTCAGCTGGGACGTTCTGGCTCTAATCGGAGGCGGCCTAGCTCTGGGTAGCGGTCTGCGTCAGAGCGGTCTTGACCTTTGGCTAGTAGCCCAACTTAATGTTGGCTCCTTGCACCCGGTAATAATACTACTGGTATTTGCCGGATTCACAGTTTTATTGACAACCTTTATGAGTAATACCGCTGCTGCTGCACTTCTCATCCCTGTAGTAGGCGCTTACGGTCTTCAATACGGATTTTCTAACCAGATAGTATTTGCAGTCGCCCTAGCTTCTTCTGCTGCAATGGCCATGCCGGTCAGCACGCCGCCGAATGCCATCGCTTATGGCACAAAAAAGATAAAAATCAAAGACATGCTTCTGGTCGGAGGAACAATCTCTATTCTGTCTATCATAGTTATAGCAACAGCAGGAAGATTCTGGTGGCAGTTCCTCGGCTATTAATCAAGCTATCTGTTTCTGATTTTTATATATCCTGGCAATTTCTTGTTAAGCGCAGCCCACTCTTTAGCACTCCCGGCTACTTCCCAAGGAGTTAACTCCCTGACGACTTTTCCAGGAAGCCCCAGAACCATTTTCCCGGCAGGTATTTCTTTATCAGGAGGCACCAAGGCACCAGCACCTATAATGGCATTACTTTTAACTACAGCCCCATCAAGAACAATAGCACCTATGCCAACAATAGATTTTTTTCCTATCTTCGCCCCATGCACAATAGCCCCATGACTTATAATAACTTGCGACTCAATTACTACCGGATAATCTACTGGCGCCTCAATAACAACATTTTCCAACACCATAGCTCCGGCTTTAATTATCACGGCAGCGTCATCAGCCCTAATAACAACTCCCGGCCAGATACCCACTCCTTCCTCCACAGTCACTTCCCCTATCAAAACAGCCCTAGGATCGACATAGGCTTTTCCTGAAACAAGTGGCTTTTTGCCATCTATTTCTACCAAATCCAAGATAATTTCTCCTTTATTTTTTCTTCTTATTTCTTCGACCGCACCTCTGCAAGCTCGGAGTGGCCGCTGCCAACATTTTCAGGGGCTACTTCCTCCTGACTTTTTCCCCTATACTGCCTAAAGAAAACTACAACTGCCAAGGCTAAACCCAAGAGATCGGTTTCTATGCCACCTTTCATCAAGGCCAATGAGCTCACCAGCAGGAAAAATCTTTCCCATAAAACCAGCTTTTTGTTTAAAAAACCAATGGTTCCAGCTGATAGTACTATAACGCCGAGGACGGCTGTAGTAAAAGCTAGTAGAATCGCCGGGGCAGTGCCGTTCATAAGCAATTTAGGCGTATAGACAAACATAAAGGGAATTATAAAGCCCGCTAAGGCTATTTTCATCGCCGTAACGCCTGTTTGCGCCATGTCACTGCCAGCAATGGCCGCCCCTGCATAGGCAGCTAAAGCAACCGGGGGCGTGATAGCAGAAGTGATAGCAGCATAAAAAACAAACATGTGTGCTGCTAAAGGTGCGGCTCCTATGTCCATCAGGGCAGGAGCCCCGAGGGTAGCCATAACAAGATATGTTGCTGTTGTCGGGAGACCCATGCCTAAAAATTTTGCGCCAATCGCAGCCAGAACCAACGCCGCTAGGAGGTGTCCACCTGAAAAGGCAATGATTATGCTGGAAAGCCTGAGTCCTACACCAGTCAAGGTGACAATACCAATGACCAAACCAGCACAGGCGCAAGCCGTTACTACCGTCAGGGCATTGCGAGCTCCAGTTTCTAAAGCAGCAAGAATATCTTTGGGTTTCATAGCTGTTTTTTTACGAAACCAAGAAACCACAATGGTAACTAGGATGACCCAGTAACCTGTTTTAAGTGGAGTATACCTGACAATTATCAAGAGATAGAGGAGGAGGATAAGCGGGATAAACATGTGAATCCCCTTGGTAATAGTTTGTTTAAAGTCGGGAATCTCTGCTTTTGATAACCCTTTAAGCCCCAACCGCTTGGCTTCGTAGTGCACCCCGGCACCTACGGATGCAAAATAGAGCAAAGCAGGAATTGCTGCCGCTATGACAACTGTCACATAGTCTATGGCCAAAAACTCCGCAATAATAAAAGCTGAGGCTCCCATAATTGGGGGCATAATCTGTCCGCCGGTAGAAGCAGCAGCCTCAACTGCCCCGGCAAAATGTTTCTTGTAGCCTACTTTTTTCATCAGTGGTATGGTAAAGGCACCGGTTGTCACCACATTAGCCACCGCACTCCCGGAGATACTCCCCATAAAGCCACTGGCTATTACTGCTGTTTTAGCCGGTCCCCCCACTGCCCTGCCGGTTAGGGCATAAGCTAAATCAATAAAATATTGACCTATGCCTGATTTTTCTAAAAAAGCACCAAAGAGAATAAACATAAAAACGAAAGTGGCCGAAACGCCCAATGGTAACCCAAAAAGACCCTCTAGTGTCAAAAACTGCTGTGTGGCTATGCGGTGTATTGAATAACCGCGATGCCCCAGCGCCCCAGGAATAAGATACCCAAAATAGCCATACAGCAAAAAGACAATGGCTACAATCGGTAGAGCATTGCCTGTGACTCTTCTAGTTATCTCTAAAACAACCAAGATTAAAATAATCCCCATAGTCGAATCCAGCCTGTTCCAGTCGCCTGCCCGGTCAATCAGCGGCTGAAAATTAAAAACGATATAAAAAGTACTGACCATCCCTAACAGCAACAAGGCCCCATCTGCTAGCTTAATCCAAAGTTTTTCTGCACGATCTTTCCGGAGCGGATAAAGCAAAATAACCAAAGTAATGGCAAACATCAGGTGATAATTGCGTTGCAACCAAGGGGTTAAAAGACCAAATCCAGCCGTATAAAGATGAAAAAGCGACATAGCCGCCCCAATAATGATAGCCATCCAACGGAGCATGCTTTCTTCTCTTGTTTTTCCTTCTGGCAACATTAATATTTCACCGCCTATCTCTTTTTTTATCTACTGAAATAATAACTAGTTCTCCCGGTGTAAACTCTTCTGCTAGAAAAAATTCTTTATCCTTAAATATAAGGGTATGTTCCGCTATCGTGCCAATGCGCAAAAGCAACTCTGGCAGAGATAAGTTTATATTCTTCACTGCCTGCATATCATCCTCAAGTGCTAGGTCACCCTGACACTCTCCCAACCCGGCTCCAAAAATATTTCCTCTCATTTCTAAAAGCAGGAGTTCCCCCTCAGAAATTTTAAACAACTCATAAACAGGCAACAAATCTACCGAGTGTATATATCTTAGTGTAAATTCTTCTCCTGCCTGTACAGGAATCATTAAAGATTTCTCCTCGCTAGCAGAAACCAATAGCAAATAATAATCGCTCTTCTGTTCTATGAGATTTCTTTCAATCGAATTCGGTCTGCTAAACTGCAACACCAGTACAATTGCAGCTAACAGGACTATCGTCAAAAGAAAGGGTAGAGAGAAAGTTCTCCACCCTTTAAGTTCTCTGCTCATGAAAAGCCTTAGGACCTCAGATGATCAGGCACGTCAATACCGATTTCTTCCAGATAACGGATTACTCCCGGATGCAGAGGAATAGTAGTGTTATCAACTGCATTTTGCGGAGTAGACCAGTTAGCTAGATGATGAATTTTTACCAGTTCCGCCTGGTTTTCAAAGATAGCCTTTGCTACTTCATAAACATAATCCTCTGGAGCATCACGGTGTACTACTACTGCATTCCAAACTCCGATAGTATTTGTAGCTTCCGCAAGACCATAAACATCGGCTTCAAGAGTTGTTGCCGAGTAGAAGGGATGTTCTGCCAGAATTTTTTCCAGTTCTGCTGGGGTGAAGGAAAGAATCCTTATCTCATGGGTTGTTGACAGATCAATAAGGGTCGAGGTAGGTGGCCCTACGCTCCAAACACCTACATCCAAAAGACCGTCTTTCATCGCTCCTGCTTGTTCTGCAAAAGAAAGACGCTCTACCGTAAAGTCATCATAGGTAATCCCTAGTGTTGACAGTACAAGCTCTGTTTTCGCTTCCGTACCGCTACCAGCAGCCCCCACTGAAACTCTCTTGCCTTTTAAGTCGACAAAAGACTCAATGCCACTGTCAGCCATAGTCACAACTTGGTAGGCATTAGGGTACATCATAAACATGGTCAGCACGTTCTGGGCATCTCCCTCAAACCTGCCTACACCGTGAAAAGCCTGATAAGCCACATCACCCATGACTAAACCCATCTGGGCCTCTTCATCATGAACCAACTTGATGTTTTCCACGGAAGCTCCGGTTACTTCGGCACTGGCATCAAACCCATCAACATTAGTGGTGATAATCTCAGCCATCCGACCACCATAGGGGAAATATACTCCACCAGTACCACCGGTAGCAATAGTAAGACGAGATCCCCAAGTTATAGCTGCTGCCTCCTCCTTGCCGTTTTCCGGGGCTGCTTCCTCCTCACCATTTTCCGGCGCAGCTTCCGGTCCACATCCCATAAGCATGGAAACCATCAAGATAAACACTACCAGCAACAGCAACGTTTTCTTCTTTCGAAGAACTTTTAACATTTTAATTTGCTTCTCCTCCTCTTTTTTTGTTCTATTCTTTTGCAAATCTTTCACCGCTCTGCACTAATGCTAAAAAACAATAGTAGAGAGTTTTCCCTCAACACACTGCCTTCCTCCTGAATTACCTTGATCATGCTAAAACTCTCGCTATTCGCCACACCTCCTTTTTTTGAGCTCGAAAATTACTTCGATGTTAGAAAATAAGAAGAACTTTGGTGAATATATTGATGTACAGTAACTACTTACACTTAGGTTATCAGGTTCATAGTTCAACGGTTCACGGTTTGGACCCTTGTTCTCCAACTTTGAGCCTGAGTAGCTGTTCGCTACTGCCGTTTCGCCTTGTTCTTCATGGTGACATTTTGCCAAAATAATTAACAGGGCGATATTATTACAGGTTAAACACGCTAGCATTAATAGTTATCCACAACCAAGGTCTTTTTTGATCATACCAGTTACGACATACAATTTGCATTATACCAAACTATCTGTCTTTTTTAAATAGGCTGACTATTTATTTTTTCAAAGTAACCGTATGTGAGTGACTAAATCACACTGCAGCACGGCAAACTAACATTTGAATGAAAATCAAGTATCCGCTAGTTTATGCTAATCTGCCGTGAAACAAAGTCTGTCAGCCACACCCAGTAACCAAGCAACTCATCGTCACACCTCGTCCTTACTTAGTCACTTAGTCACTCAGTCACTCAGTCACCTGC
>CAZIRG010000128.1:0-5289 GCA_964541505.1 uncultured Syntrophomonadaceae bacterium
ACCCCGCCTGAAATAAAAGCACTTCCACATCTATTCTTTCTACGTCAAATACATCAAGTAGTTTTTCATCCACTATTAAATTAGATAAGCTTGGAAGAAAATATCTTTTTTCTTTTATCAGTTTTATTAAAAAGCTCGGATTGCCACTTGCAAACCAATAATTTTTAAATGCTTTGTTTTGTAAGTATTGTAAAATGTCAAAGGGGTTGTATATTTTGTCTTTTAAAAACCAGTAACCGTCATACCATGCTTTAAGTTCTTTAAAATCCACATCGATTAAGTATTCTTTGAAACACTCTTTTATGTCTTTTTCTGTGTAGCCGCAGATGTTGCCGTATTTGGGCAATAGCGATATATCGCTTAGCATGTTTAGTCCGCTAAATATTGATGCTTTTGAGAATTTGGATACTCCTGTTAGAAAGCAGAATTTTATGTATTCGTCGTTTGCTTTTATGATGGAGTATAAGCCTTTTAGGAATTCTCTGTTTTCTATCGCTTGTTCTTTGTTTTCTATCACGTCTAGTATTGGTTTGTCGTATTCGTCAACTAGTATCACTACTCTTTGGTTGTGTTTTTGATAGGTCCTTTTTATAAGTTCATCGAAGCGGGATGATGGGTTTTTAGTGTTTTCACAAGTTATACCTAGCCTTTCCTGATTGTATTTAAAAATATCAAATGCTCTGTCCTTTAAACTCTCAGAAGTTCTCAAATCCCCAGCCCAGTCAATTTTTATAACAGGATATTTTTTGCTCCAATCCCACTTGTTGTAAATGTACAGTCCTTCAAATAGCTCTTTTTTTGCTTCAAAAAGATTCTTTAGCGTATCTATGAATAAGCTTTTGCCAAATCTCCTCGGGCGCGCTAAAAAGGCATATTTGTAATCGTTTGCTAAATCATAGGTTTCTTTGGTCTTGTCAATGTAGATATAATTTTCTTTTCTTATTTCTTTGAATGTTTGAATGCCTATCGGTAGTTTGTTTGGCATTTTTATAAACCTCTTTTCCAACCGGAATCCATCGGGGACAGTTTTTCAGTGTTAAATATTAGTTCGCCTTTGTAACCTGTAATCCTTTTTATTGTTTCCGCCAGTTCTTTGATAGTCAACTCAAAATCCATCGGGGACGGTTCTTTTTTGACACGGTCACCAAAAGAGAGGAGAAATAAAGGACTGACCTACTGATTTACTAATGAGCCACTGGGGACGGTTCTTGCGGTTTGAAAACGTTCTTCGATTGAATCAAAACTGTTTAGGCAAGCCAGCCTGCTTGAGCACTCCATTGGCTGTGTGACGAGACTTAATGTGTGCATCGACCACAAATTTGATCATTGTTGCCGGGCTATACCATATTTCGTGGTCACCCTTTCCCTGGCGGACATAGCTACACCCGGCCTCACGCAATAGTTGCTTGAGTTTTTTAGTATATCCGCTCATAATGCATTGACTTGTGCAATCTCAAACCGGCGTGTCAATATTTCAAAGGGTACTTCTTCACTGCCGATTGTTATTCCATTTGCATCAAGAAGTTCTGGTATTAAAATTTTTAACTTTTTGATGAGACCTTCCATTGTATCTTGTTCGGTTGCAAGACCAGGAACATCGTCGCTGGTAGCAACCCATACGCAGGCTTCATTATCCCATTCAACCCTTACAAATAATGGTTTCATCATCATGGCAATACCCTCCTGCTTCGCTTTTTTTGCTACAATTGCCAATAACTCCTTTGGAATGAGTATACCAGAACTCGGATGCCTCCTTAAACCGGGGGGACGGTTCTTGCGGTTTGTTCATTGTTCTTCCATATCTTCATACTGATAAAAATTACCGTCTTTAAAACCATACCTTAATCGAATAGCCTCGACATAATGAGAAAAGTCCTCATTATACCATTCTGTAATATTTTTGGTAACAGATTCCATATAGCCTTCGATATAACCAACTATTTCATCCATTTCCTCTCTCGTTAACTCTTCGTCAAAAGGTTTATGGTAAACATCTAATCTGTCTTTGAATTTTTCTTTTTCTTCTTTATTAATCATTTTATAAAACGGAAACTCCAACCATCCTTTGAAGTCTTGAACCATTAAAACATATTCAAATTCTTCCTTATACCCATCTTTTTTTATTTTGAGCAAAAAAGGAAATCGGAATGACATTTTATATGAATCATAAAACTTTACACTTTCTGTTCCGGAAAATATCTTTAAAGCAACATAAATCTTGCCTAGTTCCAAATTAGGTATATCCTGCTGGCCTAAAAACTGCCACAAAAACCTCCCTAACCTGTCATCTTCTATCGCCAAACTATTATCACTATAGCAGTAATGTTTCATTTGTTCTTCTAGTAGCGGGATAATTGTAACTATTTTATTTTCTAGAAAATCTAACTTGTGAATATTGTCTTTAATAACATCATTATACACTGCCTCTACTTCTGCTTTACTAATATTCAAAATTTCAGCCACATCTTCTAATACTAACCCTTTTGCTAGCATTTTCCTGACTTGGAATTTGTTTATTTGGGTGACTTTATCCAGATTTATCATCAAAATCACCTCTTCATACTGTGTATTTATATTATACCCGATATCGAATCAATAGGCTAGTTGAATTTTTTGGGGCGCAAGCGGGGGCGGTTCTTGAAGGGATCAATCGGAAGTTTTGCATGTTAAAAGGGCTCAAATAGCACCTATCCATCGCTATTTGAGCCCTTTTAGATGTTTCTTTTATAACTAACCTGCAAAATTTTTGATTATCCAGAAGAAGGAAGTCGCAGCGGTAACGGTAGGTAGATAAAAATCAGATAAAAATATTTTTCAAAAAAGAAGGACTTTTTGAAATTATGTCGAACACGGAGATTCAATCTTTTAGAAACATTTTAAGGCTTGTAAACCATAACAAAAGCTCACAAATCCTGACAAAGAGTTACAAGGACTTACAAACTCCAACATTGGATTATTCACCATCCCGAGTCAAATGATCTAAAGGTATTATAGCATGATTTAATCTGAATGAAAACATCCTTAAACCATCGCAGCAGCGATTTCGTTCTTCTTTTGGTTTATATACCGTCTGGTTTTTCAGTGTTAAATATTAGTTCTCCTTTGTAACCTGTAAGCCTTTTTATTGTTTCCGCCAGTTCCTTGATGGTCAAATCTTCCCCGGTGCCGATGTTGACAAAGATGCCAATGCCTTTATAGTTAAAGTTCTCCATTAGAAAGACGCAAGCGTCGGCTAGGTCGTCAACATAAAGAAACTCTCGCCGGGGCTGACCGCTTCCCCAGATTTCCACGGCGGGCTTGTCCTGTATCTTGGCCTCGTGAAATTTTCTGATTAAAGCTGGTAAAACGTGCGAGTTTTCTAGGTCGAAATTGTCATTGGGATCATACAAGTTTGTAGGCATCACGGAGATAAAATTTGTCTCGTACTGCCGGTTGTAAGCCTGGCACATCTTAATGCCGGCAATTTTGGCGATGGCATAAGGTTCATTGGTAGGTTCCAGTTCGCCAGTTAGTAAATATTTTTCCTGCATGGGCTGAGGAGCAAATTTGGGATAAATGCAGGAGCTGCCTAGGAAAAGAAGCTTCTTTACTCCCTGCAGGTAAGCAGCATGTATTACATTTGTCTGAATGGTTAGATTGTCATAGATAAATTCTGCCGGGTAAATATTGTTGGCATAAATCCCACCTACCTTGACCGCTGCTAGAAAACCATACTCCGGCTTTTCTGCTTGCAAGAATTCTGCTACCGCCTGCTGGTTTTTTAAATCCAGCTCGCCATAGGTACCCCTCAGGAAGGACTAAATCTCCCGCTGGCCCTCTTTCCTTTGGTGGTATATGTTTATTAAACAAATCATCAGCTAAAAGTAATTTGTTGTACTTTAAATATTCCTGTTTTCTATTTATTTCGTTAAGTGAAATAGGCAGTAAAGATATAGCATAACGCATTTCCTCCGGAGTAGTTTGGAAATTATCTTCTTCACAGATTGAAAAATGTAGCAAGGCTTCTTTTGGTAGAGACTTTTGTTTTTTGGCAATCAATACTTGTAATAAGGCTAGTATATCTTTAGTTAATAGGTAATTACATCATAGCCTTTTCTCCTAAAGCTTCTACTACATTACTGCCGATGTAGTGCGCTCCTCCTGTTTGATCATGTTTTTATCATAATAATCAGTGTAAATCAGCGTCTAATATTTTTTTGAAAAAGAATTCGGGTAAACTCTAGCGGTCAATGCGGTCGCATTCACTCTCCTGCCTGTGCCTGCCTGTGTCGTCCCTAACGGCAGACAGGCGCTACGCTTACGCAGACAGGCGAAAGTCAATATAGTCTTTTTTGTGAAGTTCTTCCACAGCAGCACTAACTACGCCCGAGGAAAAACGTGGTTTCAGTTTTTGAACTTGGCTGATGATCTCTTCCTTGGACAGTAGCTGCTCTTTATCGGTTGCAAAGCGATAACAATAATAAATCGTGGCTCGCAATTCTAGGTCTTTTGCTGAATACATTCCAAAACTGCTAATCACTTCCTCAACCTCAGTAGCGTATTGGTCTAAAAAATCTTGTCCGCGCTGACGTATTTCGTCATATTTTTCCCCCGGAAGAATGGCATAGCCTGTAGGCGTATCATCCCTGCTTACTAGAGAGATAACACCTAAAAAGTCAGTATACTCCAAATCTCTGGATAGCTCAGGAGCATATGGTCCATAATTATAGAAAGTATAATCATATCCACAAGGCACCTCCTTGGCTTCCTGTAGTAAATAAATCAGCTTTTGTATTGCTGTTTTGCTTAAAGCTTTTGCGTTGTTCTGGAGACGCACAGACAGATAACCAATTAAAGCATATCTATGCCATGGAACGTTTAATGTTGCACCCATTTGCAATCCTCCTTTGCTGAAATTTATTTTTATTCTCTAAGTATTTTATAAGAGTTCTTCAATCTGTTTTAGAGCCTTATCTTTGTTTCTTCGAGCCACATATACTCTTTTCTGCTTGATTGGTTTTAAACCTGCCACCACACTCGATAATTTTGATAAACGTTCCACTTTTCTATCTACACGATCTACATTGCGAATAATAGGAACATCATCATCTCCTGTAGCATCTGCAATCCGCTTTTTTAAAATATCAACTACGAATAAGCTAATAATAAGCAGTAAATCAAACCTTAGTTGAGTATAGACGAGATAATATCAAATAATCTTGTTGGACAAATAAATGTAACTTTGATATAAGAGACGGCTCATTCTCAAAGGCGATGCTTAGTTTCTTAAACTGATACTTACATCCTTCG
>CAZIRG010000129.1:0-5288 GCA_964541505.1 uncultured Syntrophomonadaceae bacterium
GGAAAAACTGGCGCACTCATATTTTGTTACCTGAAAATGGCGATAAATGTACTATTGCTGGTAACTTGCAGGAAATATCTGGCTATATCCGCAGCAAGCGAAAAGCAAAACAAAAGCAAGATGAATTTTGGGAAACCTTGCGTGAACAAAAGCAAATGGTGGGATTAGATTTAAGAAGTGATGAGCGCTTGTCTGCAATAATGCTGGTAAAGAGGCTTTTCCCTAGGGTGGCGAAAGAAACTGTTGGCTGGGAATTACCGCTGAATTATCCTTCTACTGTTTATTTGGCTGCTACACATTGGATTGAAAAAATGATCTACCAGCAAAGCGAAAAAGCGGCAAAATATGCCCAAGAAGTCAGAACCAACCTTAGGAAAAGTTATTATAGTGAGTATAATACCAAAGTTAAATGTATAGAAAGTAAAGCGGCGAAAAAGCCGGAAGCACGTAATTTTGCCAACCTTGATGGCAACGTGTTTTATAAAGACAAGCTAGAAAATGACCGACTTTGGTCAGAAAACACTGAACAGCAGCGGAAACAGCTAGTTAAATTATTAAAGGAGTTTGAAGAAAAGCCGAATCCCTATTACGCTTTGTTGTTGATGGATGGTGATAAGTTAGGGGCACTATTGCGGCATTACGAAAAAGAAGATATTAGCCGCTCTTTGGATAATTTTACCCGGCAGGTGCGTAAGGTTACAGAAGAAAACAATGGTATGTTGATTTATGCTGGCGGGGATGATGTCCTAGCATTATTGCCGCTGGAAGACGCTTTAACAACGGCAGTGAAGTTGTGCCAGACATACCAAGAGGCTTTTTCTAGTAAAGTACCCCCGGAAGATGCCACTATTTCAGCTAGCATTATATATGCTCACTACAATGCCCCACTAAAAGCTGTTTTACAACAGGCACATTATTTGTTGGCTGATATAGCCAAAGATAAAACCGGGCGTGATAGTTTGGTAGCGCAAGTCTGGAACACCTCCGGTCCGGCTTTGTGCTGGGCAGCACCTTGGAAGAAAATAATTACAGAAGAGGGCAATCTTATTGACGAGCTAATTAACGAATTCAAAGGCACTTCCGGTGATATTAAGAAATTTAACAGTAGTTTTTTTTACAATATCCGCAAGTATTTTGAGATGCTGAGTAGTGATGCTGCGGTTAAGCTCAATCTTAATTTTGTTGATCTCATGACTGCTGAATATTTAAAAAACATAGAGCGTAAAGGCTTAGATATTAAGGTTGCTAAAGAACGTATGGACCGTTTAGAAATAGCTTGCAGGCGATATCAGCGGCAGGGAGAACCGGATTTTAATATTCAAGCAAAAGGGATAACACCAGATGGGGCCTTTTTAGTTCGCTTTCTAGCCGAAAAAGAGGTAACGACTGGAGGTGAATGTTAAATGGGAGAAAAAGCAGAAAAAGTATGGGAATTTAAAGCGTTAGATACCTTGTTTTTCAGAGGGGGAACTCCATATAATGCCGGCGAAGGCGGACAAAGTGGCGTGAAAAGTTATTTTCCACCATTTATGACTACCTTGCAAGGGGCAGTGCGTACTGCATTGGCCGTTACCCAAGGGTGGAGCAGTAAAGAACCAGATAATAAATGGCCAAAGGCAGAACTAGGCGATGCTGAAAATTTGGGACAATTGTATTTAAAAGGACCATATTTGCTTTGGGGGAAAGAACTATTGTTGCCAGCACCTTTGTTGCTTTTGCGAGGCAAAAAAACTAATTCACAAAATGAGTTTGACTTTACTCGTTTGGTACCTGCTGAAGAAGTGGTTTGCGATTTGGGAAGAGTACGTTTACCTGCTTTACAAGGCAAACTGAGTGGGGCGAAGCAGTTGGCAGGCTGTTGGTTAAATAGCACTGGTATGAGTGAAGCCTTAAATGGGGAACTTCCGGTAGAAAATCAAATATATGAGCAAGGAAAATTATGGCAAATAGAACGTCGAGTGGGGCTGGAAAGAAATGCAGGCACACGCACCGCTAAAGATAGCATGTTATACTCGTGCGAACATATTCGCCCTAACAACAAACTTACTATTGCTGTTGTAGTATCAGGAGTGCCAGAAGAATGGCATAAAGAGGTAAACCCGGTTATCTATTTGGGTGGCGAAGGTCGTGTTGTTAGTTTGACGGTTAAAGACGAGAACTTACCGTTGCCGAACTACCCGGTATTGAAACTCAAAAATGGTCTGTTATGCTATACCGTCACTTTAATTACACCTGCCTATTATGAAGATGTTGAAAAGTTAAAAGAGGTTTTAACAAGAGGGATGCTAGCATTCCCAGGACAATGTGTGTCAGCATGTTTAGGGAAGTTGGAGCAAGTCGGTGGATGGGATATCGAAAATTGCTGCCCACGTCCGTTGCACCCCCTAATTCCAGCTGGTAGCACTTGGTTTTTTGAAGCAAAAGAAACAGAATTACAAGAGATATCTAAACTGCATGGGCAATTTATAGGGGATAGAAATAATTATGGGTTTGGTCAAATTTTAATTGGTAGATGGGAGAAAAAAACTGCTCATTATATACTTTACAAACATTTGCAGGATTGGTTGTGCCGTGATAGCAAACAAGCGCCCTACCAACATGGTAACTTAATGCAGGCTATCACTACAAATGACAGGGAGAGCTATATGCATGCCCAAGCCGAGGCGTTAGCATGGCTACAATGGCAGAAAAAATTTGCAGTAGCTTATCTGAAAAGCGATTAAAAAAACAGAGAAAAAATAGAGGAAGTGATGAGATGGTTTTACCTTTGTATAAAGGATGTGTGGACAATGAGTTTATTAAGAAATATGAAGAAGGTTTTAATGCCGGGCTATGGTATGATAAATTTTGCAACGAATGGTCTGCTGATAAATGGAGCTTAAAACAAGTTGGGGATAAAAATCCTAAAAAAGATTGGATTGACACTGTTACCAAGAGTAAAATTGGCAATTTATCTCTCCTATCAGAGTTCCAAAAACGTAGCTTTCAACTAATAGAAAGTTTACAGGGAAGCATAGCTGTATTTCAAACAGAATGGCGTTTTGTTAGTGGTTTAGGGAGAGTGCATCCGGTTGAAAACGGTTTTGCTTGGCATCAAACGTTGGGGGTTCCTTATTTGCCTGGCTCATCTGTAAAAGGCTTGGTTAGAGGTTTGGCTCAGGAAAGTATAGATGGAGGGAATTTAGAAGAACGTGAGGTTCTAAGGCGTATTTTTGGTTCGTTTAGTTTAGCAGAGGATACATCAAACAAAGAAGCTAATAGTGTTGGCAGTATAGTGTTCTTTGATGCTTTGCCAGTAGCTGCTGTAAAGCTGGAAACGGAAGTGATGACACCACATTACTCGGAATATTATCGTAGCGACACGACGCCGCCAGCGGACTGGCTAAATCCAGAGCCGGTATATTTTCTCACCGTTGCTCCAAAACAAAACTTTATTTTTGCTCTGGCACCACGTCATCGGATAGGAGAAGGCGATTTGCAAGACGCACAGCTAGCTTTGGAGTGGTTAGAGGCGGCACTGCTTTATTATGGGGCAGGGGCAAAAACAGCCACTGGCTACGGTCGCTTTAAACGTAATGTAAAAATAGAGAAAGACCTTATAAAAAAGTGGCAAAAGGAAAAAGAAGATGACCAGCAACGAAAAATAATGGCAAGGATGACTCCACTGCAAAAAGAAATGGAAGCAGATGGCTATAGTACTGATGCAAACAGATTTATGGAGAAGTTGACCACAAAATGGTTAGATCATCTAGGGAGCGCTGAAGTGGAAACAGAAAAACTGGAGATAGCTGAAATGCTGGCCAATTGGTATCAGGAGAATAGGCTTAAAGATTGGGAAAAGCCAAGCAGAAAAAACCTAGTAAAAGTTGAAAAAATCAAGCAAGTACTAATGTTAAAGCAATAAAAATCAGGTAGTCTGGAAAAAGCTTGAGAAACGGGGAGGATTAATTTGCAAAAACACTTTATAACCTCGCTAGGAACCGGAAGCTATAAGCCAGCAATCTATAGTTATAACAATGAATTCCACAAAACAGCTTATGCGCCAGTAGCTGTGGCGAAGATAAAAAAATTAGCAGGTGCTAAAGTCACTATCCTAGTGACCGAGAAAGCAAGGGAGAAACATTATGATAAACTTGTTGCTGAGCTGACAGAAATAGGGCTATACCCTTGTTTGCTACTTGTTCCGGAAGGCAAAAATGAGGCAGAGTTTTTAGATATTTTCTCACAGATAACAGAAAACATAGCAAAAAAAGAAAAGATAGTGTTAGACGTTACTTTTGGGTTACGGCATCTGCCATTCATTTATCTGGCGGCTTTCACTTATTTAGTGGGTTTGCGGCAAGTAGAGTTGGAAGGCATATACTATGGTGCTTATGAGCTAAGAGGTGCTCATGAACTAAGAGAAGAAGGGGAGGAGATAGCACCTATTTTAGAATTTACAACTATCTTTCGCTTGACTGAATGGTACTACAGCTTAACAGCAGCAAGTCAAGCAGGCGACTTCCGTCCTCTAGGTAAAATGCTTAGAGGAGATACCCGGCAGTTATTTGAAAGTGGGTACAGAGACAAAGCTTTTAGCAAGGCTGCTAGTGCTGTAAAAGAGCTGGGGGGATATCTGGCGTCGACACTTCCGCTGGAAACAGGATTGAAAGCGAATGAAATAGTAAAACTACTTACGGAGATTGATAGCAAAAGTTTTGCTGAATTACCAGCAGCAAACTTAGCACTGAAAGATTTTAAAAAGGAATTAGGACACTGGGAAATATGCGGAGTTAATGATAAAGAAGGAATCAAACTAACTCAAGAAGAATTAGAGCGGCAGCTTAGGTTGATTGATTGGTATATAATGAGTACTAACTTACCAGCAGCTCTACTGATTATGCGAGAATGGCTGGTTAGCAGGTTGCAACTTGCAGCAGGTCATTGTGAAGATTGGTTGGGATATAATAAAAGAAAAAAATATGAAAGGGTATTAAACATTATTAAAGAGAGAGATAAAAAAGGTCAAGGAACAGAGCTAGAAAGAAAGATGGGTCAGCTATGGCAAAAGGTAGCAACTCAAAGAAACAAACTAGCTCATATTGGAATGGATAAGACCAGAACTCAAATTTCAACTGGCGAAACAAGGAATCTTTTGAATAGCTACCGAGAATTACTGGAAGAAAACATTCCCGAAAAAATATTACAGTATGGAGAAGAACATTGCCTAGTTACTCCATTAGGTCTTTCTAAAGGAGTACTTTACTCGGCTATAAAGACAGTTAATCCAGATAGATTGGTTATAATTA
>CAZIRG010000130.1:0-5267 GCA_964541505.1 uncultured Syntrophomonadaceae bacterium
TTTCACCTAATATGAAAATTGGTTTAGCATAGTTTTGAGCACGTAAATCTTTATAAATCTCTTTTGCCAAACTGACTAAAGAGTCCTTTGTTAGTAGATCCAACTCAATTATTTTTAAAAACTTTTCCAAGTATTCCGGGCGGTGTTCACTATCTGCGGCCATGATAATATCTCCGGCAATCAGTATCAATCCAAACTCTAAACCATATTTTTTGTCTACCAGCAGATCTTCAATAAAGGGTGATTCTACAATTATATCGTTATAACCTGCGCTCGCTATTTTTTGCCCAAGTAATTGGCTATATTGCCCAAACGTTTCACCCTCTTCTGACTGGGGGAACCATAGTGTGAAATTCTTATTTTTTGTATTATTAATTTGCTGAAATACATCGCCAAGTAAAGCTAGCAGAGAGAGGCACTCTTTTGAGGTGGAGAATTTCTTGCCGATTTCCAAAGATTCTTTGTCAGTCGGAGGGAGGACATCAGCATCTATTCCTTTTTGTCGTAACATTTCCCTGAACAGTTGGCTATAGGGGAATAAAGAGGGGATAAAAGTCTTTCTGTTATAGTCGTTCTTTGCTCGTATTGTTTTTTCCTTGGATAGTTCCGGATAGGGTTTAACATTTTTTAGACTTTCCACAAAAGCTTCTAGCCGTGTAATTACTCCCACTGTTGAAGCGTGTTCATCTACTTCAACATGTAAATATGGCTTACCTTGCATTTCTTCTTCAAAATAATGGCTGAGTATTGTATCTGGACCACAGCCATGATAAGTAAGATAGATGGCATACAAATTTTTAGTTGATCTAACAATCTTTGCTCCGGCTAATACATGTTGACCAAAGGACCAACACATGTTGGGGTAATCACCTGATAAATCAAATTCACGAACTTTTAGACTTGATAGCGTAAGTACTTTATGACCCATCGCCCTTAGTTTTTGAGGGATTTCCATGTTTAATCCTTCATCTGCTATGCCGTAAGCTCTAGTTATAATAACAAAATTTTTTTCATTTTCCCTAGTTTCACTCCAGGCATCTTGCTCAAGCTTCTTTAGCTCTTTTTCATATCGCTTTAATTCCTGCATCCCTTTTTTTAGAGCGAGGGCTGTTTCGATTTTGTTTTTCCCCAGTTCTTGACCTAAATTAAGGAGCGTATTTATTGTGTACATTATCCCAAAATTTAAGGAGAAAGCAGGACTCAGCAACTTTATACCTTTGGACTCTAAAGGCATTACTTGGGTAATGATTTTAGGTAATGCCTGTATATATACACAGGCATAACTCTCTTTTGTTTTAGAGACTGGATTTTTCATAGCATACATGCTTGGAAGAAACAGGTAATCTATGCCTTTATCAATTAAAGCTGCTACATGACCAGTAACCAGCTTTACCGGGTAACAGGTTTCATCTGTGGCATAGATTTGACTTAAAGCAATGGTCTCTTTGTTGGTTTCCTCCGACAAGATAACGTTAAATCCTAATTGGTTAAAAAACACGTTAAACAGTGGGAATAATCGATGCATAAATAGAACCCGGGGGATGCCTACAGTTAGTTTTGCTGCCTCAAGTTCCCCTATGTATCCTTTTGAATAGGAGGGAGGATAGAAGGGGAGAGCCTTTTGAGAACTAGTGATAGAACTAGTGATATTGCTACTACACTGGACTTTTTCTTTTTTCTCGCTTGCTATTTCTTCCTCAACAAGTAATGCTACCCCATAGGCACCTAGCACACTGAAAAATGGCGGTACAATAATTTCTTTATTGAGGATAGATCTAAAGGCATTTATAACTGCTTGATTATGCGCTAATCCGCCTTGGAAGAGGATTTTATTGCCGATAGGCTTGTTTACGACAACTCTATCTAAATAATTACAAACAATCGAATAGCTCAATCCGGCTGTTATATTTTCTTTGCTTTCCCCCACTGAGATAGCCTTAGAAATATTGCCTTCTATAAAAACGGTGCAACGATTTCCTAAATTTAAGGGAGTTTCCCCTTTAAGTGCTATTGTTTCATATTCCTCGATTGCTATCCCCAGTTTTTTAGCCTGTTCTTCAATAAATGAGCCCGTTCCGGCAGCACAGATTTTGTTCATTTCAAAGTCAACAACGTTACCATTTTTAATTTGAATATACTTTGAGTCCTGACCACCTATTTCAAAAATGGTGTCTACATCAGGGCATAATGCAACAGCACCTTTTGCCTGGGCTGTAATTTCATTTACTACTAGACGTGCATCCAGCTCCTTACCTAGTAACATTCTTCCTGAACCTGTTGTACCAATTCCCTTTATTGTAAGTTTATCTTTGAACTCTTCTAAAATAGATTCTAGACCTATTTTTGTAGCTTTCCGAGGATTCCCTCTTGTTCTTATATA
This sequence comes from uncultured Syntrophomonadaceae bacterium, assembly GCA_964541505.1. GTDB lineage: Bacteria > Bacillota > Dethiobacteria > PWVN01 > PWVN01 > CAZLTH01. The sequence goes on from CAZIRG010000130.1 coordinate 2,381, forward strand.
TCTGAAAGACAGCAGGTTTTTCTCCCTATCAATAAGAACCAAGTTTGTGCTAGTCGAACCAATATCAACTCCTATATAGCCTTCAATTGTACCCGCTACTACTTTGCCTATATGTTTGTTTTTGCTATCGCCCAGACCATAATTACCAAGCGGCTCATAATGAATTGATTTTTCATTTATTGTTGCTATTTCTGTTTTGTTTATTTTTGCTAAAATATCTTCTAATCTGCCTGATTTCTTATTATCTCTTGCCAGTAGTGCTGCCCCAAGCGCACCTACATTAGAAGGGTTTTGTGGGATTATCAAGTCATCATCCTCAAGGTTAAACACATCTTTTAACGCTCTTACTACGCCTTTATTGTAGGCAACACCGCCTATAAACATAACGGGTTGCTCTACTTTATTGCGTTGCACAACATTGGCTTTGTAATTTCTAACAAGGGCATATGCTAACCCTAATAAGATATCTGCAATCTCTACCCCTGCTTGCTGGTGATGAATCATATCCGTTTTGGAAAACACACTACAGCGTCCAGCAATGCGTGGTATCTTGGTTGCTTTTTGTATGCAGCTTGCATATGTGTTCAGTTTAATTCCAAGACGTGAAACTTGTTCTTCCAAAAAAGAACCTGTTCCGGCAGAGCAACTTGAATTCGTGAAAAACTTAATAGCAGATTTAGATTCTTTTGTAATCCCCATAATATACCTTGAACTTTGTGACCCTATTTCAATAACAGAACGCACGGTCTTGTCTTTATAAATAGTTCCCTCAATAAGTGCAGAAATACCATTGATACGGTATTTCTCGCATACCTGGCTATGTTCCCCCACAAATCCAAGATTACAATCTTTTATAGCAAATTTTTCTCTTATGGTACGTAATTCTGCTTTTAATGATTCGCTTGTATTCCCTTGATGAAATATGCAACTTTCAGCAAGTAATTTTTTTTTGTCGTCCAACACTGTGCATTTTAATGTAGAATGGCCGATATCTATACCGATACTATGCATGGAAAACCTCTTTCTAAACTTCCTCTTGCAGTTCTTGACCCACAGCATAGCTGCTCAGCAAGCATCAGGATGGGAAGGTGGTAATTACGATAGCGAGTTGTTAAAAAAACTAATTTGATTGGTAAGTCGTACGTAAGAATATTTATTTTCCTTTATATACGTGCTCTAAAGTAAGAGATAAATCATTATTAATTCCCTTGGTGAATAGTAGCTGGTAAACATTTAAGCCAGAGATCCTGAATGAAGCTGCGCAACCTTGTAAATAAAGGCCCCACATCCTGACAAAACGCCGATCAAATTTTCGTTCTATTTCTTCCAGGTGCTGGCAAAAATTTTCATACCACCGATCTAAAGTCAGGGCATAATGTTGGCGGAGGCTTTCCGTATGGACTAGGTGGAAGTTGTAGTTGGGTAAAAGGTTAATAATCTCCTTCAAAGTGGGAATATATCCGCCGGGGAAAATATATTTTTGTATCCAAGGGTTTGTAGGACCTTCTTTTTGTTTGGCAATAGTTTGTAATATAGATACTCCTTTGGGTTTGAGCAGTTTATGCACCTGTTCCATATATTTTGGTATATTTTCTTTTCCTACATGTTCAAACATACCGACACTTACTATTTTATCAAACTGATATTCATGCTCGCTTAAATCTAGGTAATCAAGTAGTTTTACTTCGACTCGATCTGCAAGATTAAGTTGGGCTATTCTTTTTTGAGCGACCTGATATTGTTCCTCGCTTATAGTAATGCCTAATGCTTCTACATTGGAATATTGTGCAGCTCTGATAACTAGCCAGCCCCAACCGCAGCCAATATCCAGTAACCGTTCACCTGGCTGTAATTCAAGTTTTTTAAGGAGGTGATCTATCTTCTGCATTTGAGCCTGAAAAAGACTGTCGCTAGGATTTTTGAAATAAGCGCAAGAATAGCTCATGGTTTTATCAAGCCACAGAGAAAAGAAATCATTTCCTAAGTCATAGTGATGCTGGATATTTTCCTTCTGTTTAATTTTGGTTTTGGCTATGTTTAGTGCTTTTAAGGGAGTTGATAACATTCTACCCCCCAGATTTTTGGTTACGAGGGTATCTCTGTTTAAATCGATAATGCGTATAACTTCTTCCATACTTCCTTCAAAGTCTATAATTTCTTCTACATAAGCTTCGCCAAAGGTTGTTATTAGATCGTCAGGGTTAAAATTGAATTCTATAGGAAAAGGCTTGCGAAATATAATTTTTAAAGCTGGTTCATCGCTTTCGCCGCTCCCGTATATATTCTTTTCCCCATCCCAAAAAATTACCTCAACAGCACCTTTTTTAAGTTTTTTAAAAAATGACTTTAATATTTTCTTTTGCATAATATCCCTCCCCAAAAAACATCATTACCACCGTAAAACAAAGGCAAGATAAGGTATTGTGTTAAGTAATATTTCGCCGGGTATTTTATAGTTTGCAGATATAACGCAATGATAACCATGTTCACTTAAAGCCAGTATATAGCAACATTATTTTTTTGTCAAATTCGTTATTGTGCTGTAATTACCCAGGTTCAAGGTTCCTAGATTCACGGTTCAAGGTTGAAGAAGAAGGTAATCAGGGAGGCACCGGGGAGAGTTTTAGAGGGAATAATCGGAAAATTTACATGTTAAAACGACTCAAATACTGTTTATCCGTTGGTATCTAAGCCATTGGTCTTCACCCCTGTTTTTCTTGGTTAGCTCTTGTTTAGCTTTTAACAATGTGATAAAATATTATTAGAAAAGAGGTGGTCTACTTGCCTGAAATTCAACAAATAAATCGCTTAAATGACTACGCTTTTAAACGCATTTTAGGTTCGGAAGATGGGAAAGAAGCTTTGCTTGGTTTATAGTAGATGAATA
>CAZIRG010000131.1:0-5143 GCA_964541505.1 uncultured Syntrophomonadaceae bacterium
ATTATTAGTCTCTGCGTAACCCGTTATCGCTGGGCAAATTTTAGGGAAACCAAAACTTGACATCGCCTTAATTTTTTTATGCAACGCTACTGTAATTATTTAGTTTATCGACAGATGTTACTTTATGGCCTATACTAATATATAATGGAGGTAATGAAATGAATATTGAAGTAGGCTTTTACAATCTTTGGCTAATTTTGGCAACTATTAAAGTTTTTGTGTGGTTGTTAATGGCGGTAGGTGATAAGCTCCGGGGAGTAAAAATAGTGAATCCGGAAGATCATAAGAACCTAAAGGTTTCTATCGTAGGTTATTTACCATTTTTGGCATTTTTCGGAGTTTCTGTTTTTACGCCAATTATAGCAGGACCCTTTTTTTGGGTTGGGTGTGTGTTACTTGTTATTGCCGGGATTATTTATGTGCTGACAATTGCAACCTTTGTTAAATGTCAAAAAGGATTGAATACAATAGGTATTTATCAAGTCTCCCGCAATCCTATGTATGTGGCGATGTTTTTGTTTTTTATTGCTTTTACTCTTATGGCTTGGCAAGCTGAGACAATAATGGGAATTTTCGGGGTGTTTATTACACTGGCGAGCGTATTTGTTATTCAATGGATGGTGCTGGGAGAGGAACGCTTTCTTATAAAAAAATATGGTGATGCTTATCGTAAATATATAAATGAAACTGTAAGATATGTGGGAATGCCGAAAAAGATGAGGATAAGGTAAAAGGACGAAAACGACGAAAAAAGAGGTAAAAAGGTAAAGCGATAAAAATAGTGCTAGAAAAGAGGATTGATTTTTTTTGAATTGTCCCCGACTTGTAATTGCCGGCACCCAGAGTGGCGTTGGGAAAACTACTATTTCCATGGGGTTGATGTCAGCTATTGCTAAAAGAATGAAGATACAACCTTTTAAAGTAGGGCCAGACTATATTGACCCTACTTACCATACTTTTGCCACAGGTAGAAAATCTAGGAATTTAGATGGTTGGATGATTGATCCATCTGTTTTAGTATATTTGTTTCAAAGAAATATTGTCGGAGCGGAGATAGCTATTATAGAAGGAGTAATGGGACTTTTTGATGGACTTGGGATTGAGAAAGATGTGGGAAGCACTGCCCAGGTAGCCAAAATTTTAAAAGCCCCCGTTATTTTGGTAATAGACGGTAAAGGAGTTTCAGCCAGTGCTGCGGCGATGGTATTAGGTTACAAATGTTTTGATCCGGAATTAGATTTAGCCGGGGTGATTGTAAACCGAGTAAACGGAGAAAGTCACTATCGACTGCTAAAGGAAAGTATTGAGAGATATACGGACTTAAAAGTTTTTGGCTATTTACCGGCAGATATTTGTTTGGAGCTGCCTAGCAGGCACTTGGGGTTGGTGCCAGGGCTGGAGATAAAAGGGTTAAAAGAAAAACTGGCACTTTTAGCCTCTCGTCTGGAAAAAACAGTAGAGATAGATGAGTTAATCCGTTTTACTATAAAAAGAAGTAAGCGAATTGATGCAGTGAATTTTTCTATACCCCATGTTGAGGAGAAGAATCGTGTTCCCATAGCGGTTGCCTATGATCAGGCTTTTTCCTTTTATTATTGGGACAATCTAGAGTTACTGGAAGATATGGGTGCGAAATTAGAATTTTTTAGTCCCTTAAAAGACCAAGCACTGCCTAACCCGCTCGGAGGACTATATTTGGGCGGAGGATTTCCGGAAGTTTTTGCGCAAGAACTTCAGGATAATGTGGCGATAAAAAAAGCCATTAAAAATAGCTTGGAAAAAGGTTTACCCTATTTTGGCGAGTGTGGGGGATTGATGTATTTGACCGACTCCATAGAGGGTTTTGATGGGGAGAAACACAAAATGGTGGGCTGGTTTAAAGGTGATTGTCGTTTGACCCAAAAATTGCAGCAGTTTGGCTATGTACAGTTAGAGTTAAAGCAAGATTGTGTGCTCGGGAAGAAAGGCAGTGCCATGCGGGCGCATGAATTCCACCGCTCAGTTGTACAGCTTAATAATGTTCCTGCCGTTTATCGTGTTTGCAAGAAACGACAAGGTAGAGAAACTATAGTTTGGGATTGTGGCTATAGTAAGGGAAACGGGGTCGCAGGTTACCCTCATATCCACTTTTACAGCAATATTGATTTTGCCCATAGCTTTGTTGCTGCAGCTAAAAATCATTTGTTTGCCTAGCTCCTGTTCAATTATGTTATAATATACTCGGTGAGGCAATATAATTGTATTTTTAAAGTCAACCTAAAACACCGTATGAACTGGTAGTTAGAGATATAATTACGGAGGTGAAGAAAATGAGTTTGTCGTTTCCAGAAGTTGTTTCTGCGAGGGAAAAGATTTATACTTACGAAGACTATCAAAGCCTCCCGGAAGGAGCACCTTACCAGTTGATAGGAGGAGAACTTATTATGACACCGGCACCGTCCATTTACCACCAAATCATTTCTGGAAGATTGGAATTCCAGATGAGAGCCTTTTTATCACAGCAAAACCTAGGACTTATCTTGGATGCTCCGGTAGATGTTTGTCTTGGTGAAACCGAAACTTACCAACCAGACATTCTTTTTATCTCGAAAGAAAGAATGGAAATAATCGAATCAGCCCGGATTAATGGGGCGCCTGATTTGGTGGTTGAAATTATCTCTCCTTCCACAGCCTATTACGATCTACGGAAAAAGTTCAAGATTTATGAGCGGTACGGTGTCAAGGAATACTGGATTGTGGACCCGGAAGACAAATCGGTGCAGGTTTTTATTCTTAAAGACGGTAAGTTTATTTTAGATCAAGAAACAGAGGGAGCAGGCGAGGTTTCCTCTCGTATTCTTTCAGGATTCACCGTTCGTTTGATCAGCATTTTCGAAGATTAATCATAAAACATTTAAAAATAGACGCTGATTCATTATGGTTTTTATGATTTACGCTGATTTTTTGATATATTAACAACTAAATAGTTGTTAATTGCTAATTATATCTGGAAAACAAAAAATTTACTTGCATTAATTAATGCTTTTATCATATTTAGTCATATTAATTTAATCAAGACCTATTTATTAGAAATAGTGCGAAAAACTTTCTGGTTCTTAATTTTCGCAAGCGTTGATATGCTTGTGTTTAAAAAGTCATGCGTTAGCCTTGGTAAACAGCAGGAAAATACTTTTCCATCAGTGCAGGATTTTTATCTCCTAAATAAGGGTGATTTTTTTTCAGTTCTTTTAGGGAATGTAGATTGAGAACGGCTGTAACCAGGTCTTCCCGGTTATAATGTTTTGCTTCGGCTAAAACGCCGTCTTTTTGAGGAGTTAGTTCTAAGGGGGCAAAGATTCCTGCTTTACCTGTCAAGGTAAAGCCAAGTAGTTCTCCTACCAGGGCACTTTTAATGCCGTAAACCAAACTTTCCTGTACCCGTGGCCAGATACCGCGCAGAGCTAACCAGTAATTATAAGGTTCTGCATTGGCTATTGGCACCATCACGATCTCCGCTCCTAAAAGAGACAATAGGCGAAATGTTTCGAAGTAGGTTGCATCCATGCAAATAGGCATGGCTAATTTACCTAGGGGTGTGGCAAAAACCTGAAAATTATGGCCACGTGCTAATCCCCATTCATCTTCTATAGGCATTAAGTGAGCTTTGTCCTGAAACCCAAGCAGACTGCCGTCAGGACCGTATAGAAAAGCCCTGTTTACTACTTTTTCTTTATCAGGCAGCACAAAGCTTCCGGCCATGATATGCATTCCGTAGCTAGCTGCTAAAAAAGAAAAAGTTGTTTGTATTACTCTGTCAAATATCGGACCTACCAGGCGAAATAAATCTGCTATCTTTGGTAGATCGTCGTTTATCCCCCTGGTATTTTTAGCTATGTTTTCGATCCCGGGTAACAGACCCAAAAGTTGAAAAGAGTTGTTTTCAGGAAAAACCAACAGCTGAACTCCTTTCTTTGCTGCTAGTTTGATATGCTTGCAGATCATGTCAACGTAGTCTAAGGGATTTGTAAAAAGTTCTGCTTCCAACTGGCAGGCACCAACTTTAACTTTATGATGATCAATAAGACTGCAATTGCTTGTATTGATAATGCGCTTTTTGTGTAAATGATTTAAAATAAAGGCAGGGCGGGTGCGCCAGTAGAGATATTTTATGAAGAGTTTTTCCTTTATTGTTGATAAATTCATTTGTTACACCTCTTGTTTTATTCGGTAGTGTAAATCATAAAAATCATATAAATCAGCGTCCATTAACGTAGGATGTTCTTCATATTTCAGCTAATCCCCTGCTTAGTAAAAAGGTAGTATTTTTCTATTTTTGGCATAGTACTATAGTATTTAAGTTAAAGGGTTAAGATATTAAATAAAAAGGAAGGTTGTCTATGTATAGAATTTTAATTGCTGATGACAGTATGTTTATGCGTATGACATTAAGGCGTATTTTGGAAAAAAATGGTTATAAGATATCAGCAGAAGCAGAAAATGGGCTACAGGCTGTAGAAAAATATATTAAATATAAGCCGGATTTGGTCACAATGGATATTACTATGCCTATTATGGAAGGAATAGAGTCTGTCAGAAAGATTATGCAGATAGATAAAGAGGCTAAAATCATTATGTGTAGTGCTGTTGGGCAAAAGTCGCTTGTTACTGCAGCCATACAGGCGGGGGCAAAAGATTTTATTATCAAACCATTTCAATCGGAAAGAGTGCTATCAGCTATTAAAAAACTTTTGCCGCAGGAAAAACTGCTAAAAAAACACCTTGACAACCCATTAAAAAATTGTTAATATACTAGCTACTGTGCTAGAAGTTAGAAGTTAGACGAGGAACGAGAGGTTGGAAATTAAAAATCTTCAACCTCCAAAATTAGAGCATGGTAAATGTAATTTCATCTAAGTTCTTTGAAAACTTTATAGTGAGCCTGATTAATGATATATGGGCGAGGTAATACATTTGCGTATTATTTTTGTTCTTTTATTCATCGGACTCACAGTAGATCAGGTACTACAGGGAAGAAGTCAAGATAATAAGGGCACATGGTGGATGCCTAGGAGCCAGAGGGCGACGAAGGGCGCAGCCAGCTGCGATAAACCTCGGTTAGCCGCAAGCAGGCTTTGATCCGGGGGTACCCGAATGGGGGAACCCG
>CAZIRG010000132.1:0-5130 GCA_964541505.1 uncultured Syntrophomonadaceae bacterium
TGATCCCATATATTCTCCTTGTTAAAGTTCTCCTTTTAATTACCGATGTCCTGCATAGATGGATATTATCATTTACTTTAATGCTAACAAATCGAAAGGGCTACATTTTACAACCCGGATTCTGCATGAGCAGTATAAAAAATAGTCGCAAAGGCTTTGTTTAAGCAATAATCAATAAACAATCGCTTTCACCCAATGACAGATGATTAAACACAAATGCAGAATTTTTTCCTATCAATAACCACACGTTATTTGATTTTCACACCACCAATGTGATAAAATAGGAGTGTGAAAAGCAATTAAAAGGGGTCTTAAACAAAATTGATTTTAAATCTAAGAATCTAACATCAAATGTGGGTCTTTTTTTACTACTTGAGAATGCAAAAAGTAACGAGGTTTTTGATCTTATTGAAAATGACCTTGTATTTGATAATAACTCAACAAATAAAATTAAGATGAATCATATAAAGACGATGCTTTGCGGTCATTTTATTGGCATTGACAAATTAGAGCATCTAAAATTACTTCAAAACGATCCACTGGTTAATGAATTCGATATTTCGGTAAAGGAACCAGAGACAGTATCTTGATTTTTAAGAAACTTCAACTTCAAGACAACTCAAATGTTTAGAAACATCAATTTCAAAGTCTTCAAAAGACTACTTTCTAAAAGCAAACTAACATCAATCACAATTGATATAGACAGGCCTCCCCTACCCTCCTAAAGGATACAACCCTAAAAAGCTAGGCAATCGTTACTACAATATCCAGTTTGCCTTTTGTGATTAACTAAAAACATACTTCACTGGATTTATGAGAAGTGGCAACACTTATACTGCCGGAGCATTTCTCTTTAAGTTTATACCCGCACATTGGACATATATTGTACATACCATTTAATTCGAGAGAACACCCTGGGCATTTGTTATTTTTCAACCGCCTCATTACGATGCTCTTAGCTGAAAATACTTTCTTTTGTATGTAAAATACTATCCCTCCAAATATTACTATAATCAGTATAACAGACCCGTAATAGACTATAAATCTCAAAAACGGAACATGTCGAAATACTTCGAATATCCTCTCTAACCACTCTGCCGGTAATACCTTAAAAAGCGCTAATAGCACAACTTGAATAAAAAGAATTGATACAGCAGTTAGTACGGCTGTTAATATAATTGTATATGGGCTATTTATTCTTTTAAATTTTAGATATAAATATATAGAAACCAAAAACAATGGCAATACAAATAATATGAGTAATATAAATACCTTTAACTCGTACCCATCATGCTTATCTTGATAATATACATACGCCTCATCATATAATTGTCTAAGCAGCACTAATTCTGTTTCTATATTACTTATCTTTACATCTCTCTGCCTCCCGTACGCCCGTACCTGTTGGTTTAATGATACTATATCAGACCTTAACGATATTATACTATCTCTAATATCTGGTTTATCTATCAGTGCTTTTTCTTCTTCCGCTATGGTTTCTAACAAGCTTAACCCATATGTTTCCCTTATGTTTTTTAGCTGCTCTTCTTTTAGATAGATTTGATTATTAATATCATTTATTTTCACATTCAAATCTACTATCTCTTCTAATGCGGGTTTAATCTTATCTATCTTTTTATCTAGCCCAAATTTTTTGTCAATTTCCGTTACGTTAAAAGCCGGTAGGTGCATTATATCTTTTAAGTTGGCATCTGTTACAATATGGACACAGAATGTTGGTCTGTCTGGTCTTTCTGGTATCCTCCTTAGATCCCGAAATACAGTTTGACCTGCAATAATTATAAATATGACCATGATAGTCAACAACAAGTACCCTAATTTTGATGTCTTCTTTTCGCTGACTTCCTCATATTCTACTGTGCCCATACTTTGCTTGTTCTGTCTATCCTTTTTCGCCTTGCTTCATTTCCACATACACTATTCCCCCTTTTGTTGTATGATTTCTACCTTCTCGCAAAAATTCACAGCCCTGTTTCTCTATATATGCCGAATAATATCCCTCCGTTTCATACGAAGATTGTCCCCCATACGGAGATTGTCCCCAAAGACTCTTTTATGACCTCTTTTCCTGAGATAGTTTCTTCAACAAGTTGTCGATTGGCTTCGAGAACCAACTGAATTGCCTCGGTTAAATTTCTCCTAGTTTCTTCTAAAGTGACTCCCTGCGTATTAGCGCCTGGAAGTTCTTCCACATAGCCTATATAGCCTTGTGGAGACTTCTCGAAAATCGCGGTAAGTATTTCCTTCATTTCTCGCTCCTTTCTTTATTTTGCCTAACGCTAGAACTCACTGGTTTTTACGGAGCACAATGGAGTAAAAATCCAAGGCAGTGATTGGTTATATGTTTTAATTTTTTAATGTTTTACAATCTCCAATAGTAATTTTTAATTTTTTGTGCCATCAAATTCCTTCTTTCTGCCAAAAATTCTTCGTAATGTTCGATTGTTTTATTTTCCATTCCGCTCGGCACACAATGCATTTTAAAATTCTCTTGAATTTCACCTATATCTATTATTGCTCCAAAAGATTCTGAACCATTAGTGCAGTGCTCAATCAATTTCGAGAAATATTCGGCAGGTGCTTTATCTCCAATCCTAATATTTATTTCGCTTTGCATCATGACATAGTTTGCAATCTGATTATATTTACCACGAGTTAAGCCATTTTTCTTGAGATAATTCTTTGGGAAAAGATGATGTATGTCACCCCTATGGGTTATAAGATCTCTAACTGTTATCTTTTTCGATAAGAAACCCTTATCATTCGCATGAACCTGAGATGCTAAAAAGACTTTAAAATATGGACTACTCGCTACCGAGGTATTCATTTGTTGCGGTAAACCAGCATTCCAAAAAGCATCTGATAACTCAGCAGCCTCTACCTCTTTTATATAATCCGAGAAGCCTATTTCGCAAATCCGCTTTATATCAAAGTCAAAAGATGTTTCCGGCGATGCTGAATAACGACCAATTAGCACAGACATTACAAACCATTTGCGAACATTAGACTCTATCTTGCTCGGTTCAACTTTATCTCTTCTCAGCACCAAATAGACTATATATGCAAAATTAATAGCATTTTGAGAACGAATCATGCTTGATTCAACAAACCCAGCAGAACGTAAAATCATTAAGAACCGCTTAAAGTTTGTTTCATTCATAAAAGCTAATAATCCTTGCTCAAGTTGTTTGAATGATTGTTCTGCAATTATTTCTTCGTACTCGCGGGTTTTAAAATTTCTACCAGAAAGTAATGCAACTAAATCCTGAAGACGACCGCGCTTAAACTCTGAAGTAAATGCTACACGTAACATATCCGTGTATGAAGGAACATAAAGATCGTCATTTTCATTTTTTAGCCAAGCCATTTTTTGGAAATATTCTGTTGAAGTAAATTCCTTGTCAACATCAGAAAGCTGTTGGTAAAATTCTGGGGCAACCGCTAGATGACAAAAATAGTCAATGCACTTCCGTAATTTGTTACCTCCGTAAATTTCATTTGCGGCTATTTTAGACATAACAAAATCTGCTTGGCTGAGAACAGCTCCTTGTGAATTTATTCTTATAAAGATTTCAGTAACAGTCTCAATATCTAAATCTGCGTTTAATTCAATAAGTCCAACGTGATTGTTAACGATACCACGTAACAGCTCAATATTTTCATAAATTTCATCAATTTCATCCTGATCGCTTATTTCATTTTTTTTACAATAATCACTGACGAACCTATGAATCTTGACATCTGGTGAGAATATATCCGCAATATTTGAAATCCATTCTTTATCTTTTTTTATTGCTGGATTCGAAACTTCGAATTTCTTTTCTTTCGGATGAAATGCAATAGTAATCTTAACTTTCTTATAGCTCTTATTGACTATCCATTCACCAAGTAATGCCGCCATAAGGGCTGTTACCCGTTGTTGACCGTCAATCAATACTTTTTTGCCTTCGGATGAAGTGCCATCCTTTAACTTCACCGCTGGATTTCGCCAGGCAATTAAATAGCCAATAGGATATCCTTCATATAATGAATCCATCAAATCCCGTACTTTTGTGGCACTCCAAACAAATGGACGCTGTATTTCTGGAATAGCAATCTCTCCTGATTTAATCCATGTTAACAGTGTTTGTATCGGATGTTGATTAACTGAGTATTGTTGAATTGACATTTTTTCCTGCTCCTTATTTTTCCATATAACGTTAGGAAAAGGCTATTTTCCACCGCCGCTTGGGGTTTTCGAAACGAACCTCCTCGGGGCTGAATTTATCAGGATCATAGGGGTAATAGTTCTTCGCATGCCCCTTAAGCCAAGCAATATTCTCCTCATACTCATCATGGGTAGAGTCTTGCAAGATTTCTATGAGGCGGTAATAACCAAAAATACCACCACAGTCTTCAGGTGGGCAGGCTCGCTCCCCGCCTACGCATTTAGGATATTTAGCACCTTTCGTTTTGAGAAGAATCGCTTCAAATAAGATCTCGTGGATCCAGCCGTCACCGAAATCATACTCATATTCAATGAGTTGACCCGGTTCAGTTAAGTGATCGATAATCGGGATTTCCCAACCTGGAACTACTGTGGCGTCATCCCATTCTTCTCCTGGAATACCGATCTCGATAGATTTTCTCTTGTGCTTTTGGCGAATGCGAAATACATGTAAGTGATAATCCAACCATCCCATCGCATCTTGGATTGCTACGTGCATGTCCCAGAAACTATATTTGGCTGGCACTTGTATTCTTCGCCAAATTAAAGGCTCAATTTCGGTGAGACTAATCTTGAATTGGTAAACTAAATGATTTTTGCTTTTAGTCATTTTTATCCTCCTAGTCATAGAACTGTTTATATCATTCACATAACACCCCAAATACGGTTGCGATTGCCGTGTAAGACGCCTGCGGCTGAAGCCTCACTTCGGTCCTAACCGGTGAGATATCAGGCCGTTGCGTCAAGACACTGTCCTTATCACCAGAGCTGACGCATGAAAAATACTTGCAAACTCCTGTGTTTTGCTGATTATGGTTTTTGCCTCTTTTTTCAGGTCTTTTATAGCCTCTTGACAGTCAAAAGTTCTCGATCTGTCCAACAGCTCTTTTGGAATAAATATC
>CAZIRG010000133.1:0-5106 GCA_964541505.1 uncultured Syntrophomonadaceae bacterium
CATCACCCATCTTTGTATTTACCCTGATTTGCAGCTCCTGCCCGTTCTTTATTAGTTTGAGTTCTTTTGCAGGCAAATTATTGAAGTCATCATCAGGTAACGAAACAATATCATCAACCTGCCATTGCTCCATCAAAGTTGGCTGTCGTAGCATACGCCGACCAGCATCAATAATAGCAGGTAATGGCGTCCGGTGACCAGCAAAAACGAGACCCAAAGTAAGCGGTAAACGATTTCGCACCTTGTTCATCTCTCGCTCATACTTATCCTTGATTTTGAGAGCAATTTTAAAAGCCTTGTCAGCAGGAAGCAAAATGCTAAAAGTACTTGTCTCTGTCGAAATAGGTATTACCGGTGAATAAGACATTGTTTCTTCCACGGTCTGTATATTTAAGCTCCCCAACAACTTTTTTGTAGCGCCATACCCGGAAGGCTCTTCCAATGGAAAGGACTTCCTGGCAAACAGCTTTTCCCGGACATAATTGGCTACCCTGGCATAGTTTTGCCCGACATCTTCTGGCGAGCCAAGTAACCTTGCTATCCGCCCAAGATTTTCAATCGTTAAAAAATAATCTCCTGTGGCACTGCTGACAACGCTGAGAGAGACCGCATCCCCAATATTAAGTTCATAGGCCTGAGAAGATTTGATCTCTTCTTTCCCTGAAAAAATGCCTTTAATTTTCAACCGGGAAGCCACTTCTCCTCCTTTGCCGTCACCAGCTATCTCACTTGATACCTCTTTCCAGAATTGTTTTGTAGTTCTCCAAATGCGATATAGATAGGAAAAAGAAGCATTTTTAACAAGCGAGGCAGATGAACCAGACACTGCAGCTGGATCACATGGATCATGAAACAAAATCGTTTCCGCATAACTATAGCCATCATCTTGCTCAAGCCAATCAGCAAGTCCAAGCTGTCCCACTAGTAAGCATACCCGGCCATTCAGATCAGCGACCTCATCAATCCAAATAGTTGTTTCCAGATTCTTAAGCCAGCTTTCAGCACGTCCTCTTATACGTTCAAGCCAATAATCCGAGATTTTACGTGCTCGACCAGTTCCGCTGGGACCCTGGGGACGAACACCCGAGACGAGGCATATCTCCCTGTTATTTTGTCCTTCCCACCATTTGCTGACTTTAACTGGATCAGCAGTTGCCAAAGGAATTTTACCAAGGTGTTTTGCAATGGGAGGAACCTCATCTTCTTGTGACGAATCTCGCCGGTTCGGTCGCTGTGCCCACCAACTTTTGTCATCTATATCAATATCAGGTTTTAATTCGCCACTAAAATTAAGCTTCTCTTCAATTAGCGTAATTAATTCTTTACCACTGTCATCTTGGCAGCTTAGAATATCGGCTATATCTGGAATCGCAAATATACTGCCGTTTTCATCACGATAAACCTCGCTACCTAAAGGATAGTCAAATTCCAAGAGTTTACGCACATTATCCAACCCATCTTGAAGCCACTGCCGGCGGGCAAGCAATGCAGGAAGGTTTGCAACTTGTTCATTGAACTGCGCCTCATCAAACCGAATGCTTAATAAACGCCATCTTAAATCTTTGGGTTCTGGTTTTTCTTGCAGCAACAACGCCCTTGCCAGTGCCGCTTTATAAAGAGCCGCCACCATATTAGACCAATCCCAGAGTGTTACTTCGTTTATTGGACGGCGCGTATCAGCAAAAGCAACTTTAAAGGTTTTCTCTACAACACCTCGGAATTGAATGTAATTCGCATGATTTTGTGCAATGGCTTTTAGAGAATCAAAAGGTAAACTTTTAAGGCGATCTGTCAATCCCCCAAGTGGTTCACCTTCATACCCAAACGGAGTGCTAAGACGCGTATCTTTAATAGTTTGCTTTGCCTTTTCTACAATCGTTTTATACTCTTCCTTATGCTCTTCAGGTGCATCACCTTTAATTTTAAATTCCTCTTTCTCAACATGTGCTGCATTATGACAGCGAGATAAAACACGAAATAACCACGGAAGTAAATCTTCTTCTTGTTTCCATTTTTTTCTTCCTCTTTCTTTCCTTGTTAGTCCTTCGAGTTCTTTTTCTAATTCTTCTTTGTTTCCGGTCGAGATTTTTCGTTTCTCAACCAAGTCATTTCTCTCTCCGGTTAAGTCTTTAATGGAAATTTTTTCAACAGTTTTTTCAACAGAAAGTGAAATATCTATATCAGGTAAATAACCACTAAAGTACGTTTTATGACCCTTTCCTTTTGGAAAGGCAAGGCCTTTAGAGCAATCATTAGTCTCCTTTCTAGCCTGTTTTTCAATCATTTCATCCGAGCATTTCCCCATATCGTGCAGCCAGGCAGCTACTTCTGCTAGTAGTAGTGTTTTCCTGTTATCAGCAAGAACCTTGAGCCTCTTTTTAAAATTATTTTTCATGGTATGCCTCCATACCCAGCAGAGCAGACTCCGCTTCGTTTGCACATATAGCCAAAGATTCAAAGCTGGTAAACTCCCGCCGCCACCAAGATGTTACTTGTGGTAAATCTTTAGTCACTTCGACCTGTTTCCCTGCGTTTTCAAAAAAACTTTTCCCTTCCCGTTGCCACCAGGCCTTAGCTTTTACATACAGCTGTTTTTCTTTTTTTGACATCTTCTTTACTTCCGTTTCAGTATATTCTCGAAAACTACCATCTGGATTACGGTATTTAGAAATCAACCTGCCCGGTGTTTCCAGATAACGCGGCAATTCTACTTGAGAGGATTGTTCGGCAATATCTGTTGAGTTTGGGGTACCTAGTTGCACTATCCGTAATCGTAAATGCCCATTAATCTTTTCTTGCGCACCGCCAAACCCGCTGCTTGTTTTGGCCCCAAAACCATAAATGCGAAAAAGTGCCCTCAAGCCCACTGCCACTATTTTAATGTCCTTCCCCACCTGACAACATATCATTTTTTCATTTCCAGCACCAACAACTTCAGTGCAACCAACAAATGGAACGTAAAGGAGTGTAAAAACACCTTTTGTTCCCCTGGGAACACTCTCTATAAGAATTGGACCGTGGACGCCAGTCCTGAAATTACAATCATGTGGATTAATAACTTCTAAACTTTTACGCTCAAAAAAAGTAGGAAAAAAATAAAGCCTGCCAGCAAGAAACAAGTCCTCCTGCTCATCACTACTTTTCTTACTGCCAAAAAGACGCTGTATCTCTGGCTGTTGATCTTTATACCCCAATTGCCGCAGTGCAGCCTTCAAGCTGCCTTTCCAGGACATTGGAGCAACGTAGGGGAATTTGAATATTTTGTCTTTGCGTACAGGATTATCAATGATATAAAAATCCTGTTCATCACGTGATAAATAAGGCTGTTTTAATGTAAACTCAAATCTCAAGATAAAAGAATAGGGCGACAAAATAGCAAGGTCGATAGCTGCATCCTTATCGGGGTCTTGGAAATTTTTTCCATGATATTTTTTTTGGAGAGGCTCCAGCAAGCTAACATCCTTATCTTTTTCTCTTTCTTTCCAAATTTCACGAAAAGCATCAGGATCAGCCTTTTTAGTTGCAACTAAATACTTGTAGATAGCAGAAGGTTCTTTGCTGTCATATAATTCTCGTCGCTTTTGCTTACTTTTCTTTTCTAACTGCTTTAACAATTGCTTTTGCTCTTCTTTGTTTCGTATCTTCTTAGCTTCTCCAATTTTATTCTCGATTTTGTTCAATTCATTTAGATGCGGCTGATACTCGTCAAGCTTACTTGCAAGATAATCGTAAATCACTCTTCCACCTCCCTTAAAAGACTCTTCAAAAATTCTTTTGGATTAGTCAATCTTCCTTCCGTATCTCGGTCAGAGCTAAATTCACGCCAGGAGTTTATTTCACCGAATTCTCCCACGGTAGTATAAATAATTTTCATTATTTCTTCATGGGAAACTTTGTTAGAAAGAGGTGTTTTCTTTGGAATCCAAGCCCAAAGATGTAATTTACCATCAACAAGTCGTGAAATAGCAATTTTGGAAGCAACACGTTTCCCTTTTATCGTTCCGCATATAAAATGACGTAAAATTTTACATTCATCAGGGCTTAGGTTGTCCGGTCCCTTTCGAAAAGCAGCTCTTAAATCATATTTGAGATTCAACATGGTTTCTATTTCACCAGCTTTTTCACGAGGCTCAATTTTAGCAAAGAACATTTCCGTAAGTGCTGGTTTTTCATTATTATATTGTTCTGCTGAAGCACTATTGCCCTGATCTATAAAATCAAAATGATTAACAAAGGCTTCCGGATTAAACTCAGGAGAGCTTACTATTTCTATGCAACCATACCCAAGTTGTGGCTTTGCCGCCAGCGAAGCTTGTTTTTCAATAAGTTTGAGCAAGCCAGGGATAATAATTTCAGCAGAGGAAGCAGCAAAAAGTGGAATAACTTCCAGTTGAAAATTATCGCTACATCCTCCTTTATCGAAATACCATTCGGGATGTTCTCTGTTAGTTCCTTTTTTAAACCGCTGTTCCGTAGTTTTTCTAACTCTTTCTACTTTGCTTTTTTTTGTTGTATCCCTAATATCCAAGCGAAACCTTCTTGACCAACCTGTGCTGCCAAAAAGTTGACATGCGTCACAGACTCCTGCAACTCTTAAGCACACACATTTATCTTTACCTTCTTTCTTTGCTTTTTCATACTTTTCCTTGTCATATTCGCATTTGGAGTTAGATGGATCACAAGCCTTTCCCCCTAACCCACGAGTAATCACTTCGTACCACCAGCGCAGGCTGCCTATAATACCGGTAAGATAAACTCTATCCGCTTTACCATCAATTCCGCCCGTAAAAATGGGAGTTACGGTTCTGATTTCAATTTCTGTCAATCTTGGCATGCTCCACCTCCGTGAAATAAAACAGCAATTCTCAAAGGTTTTGTCTTCACTTGCTTAAGTTGTTTTAAATGCCATTTTTATTTTTTTCAGAACTTTCCTTATAGTGCACTTGATAATGTTCTTGCACTCCATGTACAAATCCTGCTTATTATACAAAAACAATCTCAGTTCCCCCTTTCACATGGTAATTAATGTAACGTTTCAGGACGTAAGGGATTACGGGGACCAGGTTATAGTTTCAGTCCCCTATTTAACGGGGTGATTAATGTAAC
>CAZIRG010000134.1:0-5099 GCA_964541505.1 uncultured Syntrophomonadaceae bacterium
CATGATCAGATGATAGACTGTCCCTTTCTCGGCAGAGGATAATGGTTCTTCTCCCCAAAACCGGGGATGTAATTCTGCCGTCACATCTAATTTGAGTTTGTATTTAAGTTTGTTAAAATTCAAAGCAGAACCCTCTTCCTCCCCAGGCACAGAACGGCTTTTCTTCACCTCTGAAACAGATATCTTGGCCAAGTAAGTAGGCGCTTCCGGGTATGGGTAGCTCCAAAAAAGGCGCTGTGCAACTATATCTCTTTCTTTTGTATCGCTAGATATTGGTTGGAAACGACTAAGAAAAGTCCTAATATCTTCACGCTCCCCTTTTTCTGTGATAGGGCAATAACTCTCCTGAGCACTATTACTTTTGTCGTCTTCGCTCTTTATTAGCTCTTCAGCCTTATAAAGATCAAAGCGCCATGAAGAATTTTGCCCTTCAATCAGATCAATCTCTTTTAGATTGCCAGCTTCTCTTAGCAAATTTGCTTGCGGATGACGCAGCAAAGCAGGACCTAGCCAATCCAGATGGCTTTTAGCTTTTGCCCGGTAATGAGCAGACAACAGCAGAGTATCTCCCTCTGGCAAAGCCTGTCTCCATTTTTCCAAAACCTCTTCTGCTCCCTCTATTACAGCCATTAAAAAAAGTCTCTCTTCCGCTCGAGTTAAAGCCACGTAGAGAATACGCATTTCTTCCGCCAGAAGTTCCCATTTAAGTTTCTTTTTCACTGCCAAAAAAGGTAAAGAGGGGTAGCTTACTCTTAAATTTGTATCTAAACAACGAGGACCAAAGCCTAAATCTTTATGTAGCAAAAAACTACGAGATAAATCCTGCATATTGAATCTTTTACTCAATCCAGCCAAAAAAACTACCGGGAACTCCAGTCCTTTACTTTTGTGAATTGTGAGCAGACGAACAACATCCTCCTTTTCACCTAGAGCACGAGCAACTCCTAGATCTCCACCACGCTCTTTTAGTTTCTCAATAAAGCGCAGAAAACGAAACAAACCTCTAAAAGAGGTGGCTTCATACTGGCGAGCGCGATCGTAGAGCGCCCTCAAGTTGGCCTGACGCTGGTTGCCGCCAGACATGGCTCCCACTAGGTCATAGTAACCCGTTTCACGATAAATCTGCCAGATAAGGTCAGCCAAAGAACCCTGCCGGGCACTCCGCTGCCAAGTTTGTAGGTGCGCAAGAAATTCTCTTACCTTGTATTTTAAGTCCGGGTGAGGGTGCGTAGCATCAACAGAAGAATCCAAAAACTTTTTAACCGCCTCATAGTAGGGTCCCTGTGGGTTAGCTAGGCGCAATAAAGCCAGCTCTTCCGCTTTTAACCCTACGATGGGAGATCGTAGAACGGCTGCCAGGGGAATATCTTGGTAAGGGTTATCTATAATCTGAAACAAAGACAACATTACTTCGATTTCGATAGCCTTAAAATAACCTTTCCCCATTTCAGCATAAACAGGAATACCAGCCAATTTCAATTCCTCCAACATGGCTGATCCATAGCTTTCCATGGAACGCAATAAAATAACTATATCTCGGAAAGTCGCTGGTCGATACTCTTTCTTTTCTTTATCATATAACTGAACAGGCTTACTTGAATCCACACCTACTAATTCTTTTATTTTACGAGCTATCAGTCGTCCCTCCAAGGCCGCTTTTTCCCATTCTTCCTCTGGCAAGGTCTTATCTTCTCCTTCCTCGCCTATCGGAAAAGAATTTTCTCCTTTTCGTTTCTTTTCCCGGGAAATAAACATAACCTCTATTGGCACTTTTTCCTTCGGATAGGGAGCACCATAAAGCAAACAATCTTTCTCTTCATAATTCATTTCTCCAACAGTTTCATCCATAATCTGGCGAAACAAAAAATTTACCCCACTCAAAATTTCACGACGACTGCGAAAATTACGTGCAAGGATAATACAACTACCGTTTTTTTTATCTTTGCCAACACTTGCCCCATATTCTAGCATTTTTTTCTGAAACAAACTTGGTTCTGCGAGGCGAAAGCGATAAATGCTCTGCTTCACATCTCCAACCATAAACCGATTACCGGAGCTATCTTCTTCTTGCTGCCGAGAAACCAACTGTAAAATAGCTTCCTGAACCATGCTGGTGTCTTGATATTCATCTGTTAACACTTCACTAAAGCGCTGTTGGTAATCAAGCGCTGCCTCTGAAGGCAACAATCTTCTTGGTGAAGAATTAGATGTGCTTAGTATCTGCAAGGCAAAATGTTCTAAATCGGCAAAATCCAGTAATCCTTTTTCTTTTTTAACTTCTTTATATTTTTTAGAAAAGTCACTAACAATCTTTACCAAGGTAAGCATAAGCGGCTTTAGTTGGCGAATATCTTCTTCCATTTCAGTCAAAGAACGCCCAAAAAGACTATCCTTTAATTTATTAAATGATTTTTTTGCTGTATCACGTAATTTTTTTGCTTTTTCTACCATATCAGGATTAAAATTATCCTTTTTACAAGCTGGCAACCTGGCAAAAACAACACTAGAAATAGCTGTTTGAAACTCTTGCCAATGACCTGCTGCCTGCTTCTTTACTTCTGCGAGCATTGCTATTTCTGTTTCCAGGTTAGCCAAATAAGGCTCCGGACCTGTCGGCAAAACAGCTAACTCCTTAGCTTGTACCAATTGGCTTAGAATACTATCTATCTCCAAAGAGCAATCTGCTAAAATAATTTTAAGCCATTCTGTGTCTACTAACCCAGTTGCGGGCAAAGAAAAATCTGCTGCCTTTTTCTCCAGCCATTTCTCTGGCCAAGGCTGACTACGAGAAAAATTATAAAGACGATGCAGCAGTTCTTGTACAGCTTCATCTCCATGCTGTCTACTATAGGTATCCAGCAAGCGATAAAAAGGACTTTCCATTTTCTCTTGTTCATAATATTCTTCTAAAACTTCTTCCAGCACTTCTTGACGCAATAAAGCCCCTTCCGTATCATCCAAAATACGTCCGGCCGGATCTAAGTCTCGCAAATAATAATATTTTTGCAAGACTTCCCGACAGAAAGAATGCAGCGTGGTTATTGCTGCCCGATTTAATAAAAGCATCTGGCGGCGCAGGTGCACAGAATAAGGATTTTTTTTGATAACTTCCTCTAAAGCTTTACTGATACGCTGGCGCATTTCAGCCGCAGCCGCATTAGTAAAAGTAACTACCAGAATTTTATCAATGTCTAGAGGGTTATCTTGGGCTAATATTTGCCTGATAACACGTTCTACTAAAACACGTGTTTTCCCCGAACCGGCTCCGGCAGCTACCAAAATATTTTCGCCCGACCTATTAATAGCTTCCCTTTGCTGTTCAGTCCAATTTGGCATTACTGTCATTCCTTCTTTCACCTCTTAAAAGGATGGATATTTCCCTTCTGCTAAAAGATCAAAAATCCTTTCCTCATCCTGCTGCCGCAAAAAACGATAAGTTTCTTCTTCTACCAGCGGATCAAACTGGCAAACAGATTTATAACGGCAATAAGTACAAGCATTTTTTTTACCTAGGCGATAAGGTCTAATCTCTGTTTTACCGGCAGTTATAGCAACAGCACTCTCTTGGACAATTTTTGTCACCTGCTGGCGAAGCAAAGAAAACTGATACAAATCCAGAGTTCTGCTTCCCTTCCCCAGCTGCCCATCTTTTTTTATGCTGACTGGCACAATATTAGAACTCCCCTGCTCAAGTTTTGTGTCCATACAGCGTACAATTTCCATATTAGCTAAAACTCTGCCCTTCATTTTGTATTCTTGCTGCATTCTCACGGTTGCTTCCTCTGGCGAAAGGGGGTTTTCCGCATTGATGATGGGTGAGTGAATGCGAAAATAAAGAATACCAGCAGGGAAAACCTCTCCACCTAACCAGCTTGCAGCACCTCTTAAAGCCACTTCCAAATAAACAAGTAATTGCAAAGAAAGCCCATGATAAAGCTCGTTTATTTTTAAATCAGCTACCCCCGACTTATAATCTATCACCCGCAAATAATATTTTTCATTTTCTCCCTGAACAACGTCTAGGCGATCTATACGTCCAACCAATTCAACCCGGCAACCGTTAGCCAGGGAAAAAGTGAGTGCCGGCAGGGTCTTTCCTTCACCAAAAGCAATCTCCAACCCTACAGGTTTAAAACGACTAGCTCGAGCATGTTCACATAAAAACTGTGCCGCCTGTGTAACTGTGCTTTTAAGCTTTTCTCCCAAATAGCGGTAACGACTAGAGCTAAGCAATATCTCTTTTTGCAACAGCGGAATCAATCGTTCTACTGCTTCTTCTGCCAGTTCAGAAATTTCCACTTGCGATACCTCTCCCCAGTCAAGCTTTTTTTCTTGTAGGGTTTGGGTTATGTTATATAAAGCAGTATGAAAAAAGCGTCCAATATCAAGAGCCCCTAAGGAAAACACAGAACGCTCTTTTAAACGCAAGCCATAACCAACAAACTGAGCAAAAGGACAGGAACGAAACTTTTCCAAACGAGATACACTTAATTGCAAATTACTACCATAAAGTTTTCGCCCTGTTGACTCTTTTAAAGGCTCTTCCAGATTGCGATAAAAAATACCTGCCAAAAGCCGCTGCCCCTGTTCCTGCCAATCAGGATGTTTGGCATACCAATTATAAATATCCCACCAAAGATGGTTTATATTCTCGCCTTTTCTCTCCCAAAATCCTAGCTGGATTGCCAAATCGGCAAGAGTACGTCGCGGATGAGCAAGAGAAGAAATAATTTCTTCTTCCCCAGCAGATACCGGCAATTCCAGCGATAAGTTTTTCTCTTGTAAAGTTGGAAAAAGTTCCTTCAAACGAGATATTAACAAGGAGGGTACAAGCCCTTTCCCTTCTTCATCTGCCAAAGAATAACTAACCCAAAGCGAATGAGAAGCACGAGTTAAAGCCATATAAACGAGATACTGCTCTTCCAAAAGAGACCTCCAACTACCGGCAGCCAAACTAAAACCAAATTCAGAAAGGCTCTCCCTCTCTTCTGCGGTAAAGATATTATCTTCGCAAAGAGAACCAGGGAAAATCCCTTCGTTAGCTCCCAAAATAAAAGCAAACTTTACTGGCCCCGCCCGGGTACGATCTGGTGTGCCTA
>CAZIRG010000135.1:0-5095 GCA_964541505.1 uncultured Syntrophomonadaceae bacterium
CTACTAAATAGAAACGTAATTGCTCAGGTTATCAGGACCCAACCTTGAACCGTGAACCCATAAACCCGGTTATCCCTGAACCCCGAACCCTCGTAACCACTGTAAACTGTAAACTGTAAACTGTAAACTGCAGTCAGCAGACTGCAATAGGAGGAGAAATATTTGTTCTTAGGGCTAGGTGGTATTTTTACAGCGTTATTCATAATTATTTTTTTAACCCGTCGAGGCTGGAAGTTGGGCTGGGCTATGCTGAGCGGTTCGCTAGCTTTGGTTCTTTTTAACCGGCTGCATTACCTGTTTGTATTGGAAACTTTGTGGGAAGCTATTAAAAGCCCTGTAACTATTAACCTTGTTTTTATTGTAATTACGATTACAATTTTTGGTCATCTTTTACAGCAAACAGGTAGTATGCAAGCTATGCTTGATAATCTAGGGTTGATAATTAAAGATTTACGCTTTTTATTTATGTTTATTCCGGCTTTAGCGGGATTACTTATGGTGCCGGGAGGTGCCGCTTTATCTGCTCCGATGGTGGATCAGACAAGCAAGGACTTAAAAATGACCGGGGAGACAGCAGCGGCGGCCAATGTTTTTTTTCGGCACTTACTGTTTTTGGTCTTTCCCTTTTTCCCGGGACTCTTGCTTATGACAGAGATGTCCGGGGTAGATGTTTATTTTTTTGTTTATTATAATATTCCGGTTCTCGTACTGGAGCTGGTAGTTACATTTTTTTATTTCTTCCGAGGCGTGGAAAAAATTAACAGAGAGAAAATTAACCAAGCAATAAAACCGGAGTTACTACTAAAACTTTTTATAAGTATATTCCCCTTTTTTTTGGTACTCACATTAGGGTTGCTTTTCAATCTTTATTTTCCGCTGGCTTTACTGGTAGGTATCGTATATGTTGTTTTAATGGGAAATCCAGAGAGGGAGAAGCAAGAGAGTTGGCGTGAAAGATGGGTTCTTCTTTTGCCAGGTATCAACTGGTCGATGGTTTTAGCTATCATGGGGATTATGGTGTTTAAAGAATTTGTTCAGGTAGTAGGTTCATTAGATGCTTTTTCTACCCTTTTGCTGGAGAGGGGAGTTCCTCTTCTTCCGTTGGCAGTTCTTTTTTCTCTTTTTACTGGCGTGATAACAGGTAACAATATAGCTTCCCTGGGCATGTCCGTGCCTCTTTTTCTACCGTTTTTGCCAACAGGTGATCTTGGTTCAGCTTATTTGGCTGCTATGTATGTTGCCTCTCTGGCAGGTTATACGGCTTCTCCTTTTCATCTTTGCCTTATTTTATCTACAGAATATTTTAAAGCCTCCCTGCCACAAGTACTTAAAAAAGTTGCTTTGGTTAGTTCTCTTTTGGTTATTGTATCTTTTTTGCAGGTTTTTTTCTTTAGATAAGCAGGGGCTCTAGTTTAGAGGTGGGAAGTGGGTGTATTTTGGAGATGAAAATTACTGCTTTGGCTCGTGCTAAAATAAACTTGGCTATTGATGTTCTTTGTAAGCAAAGAGATGGGTATCACCAAGTAGCTTTAGTATTGCAAAGTATTGAACTGGCTGACAGGCTTATTTTTCGCTTGTGTCCTGAGGGCATAAAAATTACCTGTACTGAGCCTGCTTTATCTTGTGGAAAAGAAAACCTCGTTTATCAAGCTGCTGCTATTTTGCAGGAAAAAATTCCTGCAGGAAGGATTAATGGAAAGAGGTGGGGAATAGAAATACATATAGAGAAGAATATTCCCATGGAAGCTGGTCTAGCTGGCGGCAGCAGTGATGCGGCTGCTACGCTGCTGGTTTTAAACGAAATGTGGGGTTTACATCTTTCCGAGGGGACTCTTGCGGTGATAGGTTTAAGTTTGGGAGCAGACATTCCTTTCTGCCTTACCGGTGGAACTGCTTTGGCACGGGGTATAGGTGAGAAAATTACTCCCTTGCCTGCATTGTCCCGAGTGCCTCTTGTTTTGGTTAAACCATCCTTTGGTCTTTCTGCGTCTGAGGTTTACAGTTCTTTGAATTTATATAAGATACAGAAAAAACCAGATATCGTAGAGATTAAAAAAAGTTTGGCTGAAAACAATCTAACAGGCATCTATAGTAACTTAGTAAATGTTTTGGAAGAAGGATTGGGAGACAGATACGAAGAAATTAACCAGCTAAAAAAAACCATGTTGAGGTTGGGATCCAGGGGAGCCTTGATGTCAGGTAGTGGGTCGGTGGTTTTTGGGCTTTTTGATGATTCTAGGAAGGCGCAGGAAACCGCTTCTTTTTTCCGGGAAAGGGGTTACTGGTCTTGTGCTACAGTAACTTGTTCTCAGGGTATCCGAGTTCGAGGTTTGAGGTTTGAAGATTGAGGAGTTGTGGTGTATGATTGCTGTTGTTTTAGCAGGAACGGCAGAAGAAAATGAGTTAACGGAACAGACTGGCGCTAGGAATAAAAGTTTCATCAATTTAGGTGGAGAAACAGTCCTTGGCTATGTTTTGCGTGCTTTGCAACAGGCAGAAGATGTAACCGATATCTGTGTAGTAGGACCGCCGGAGGATTTAAAATTTTTACAGGAAAAGTATTCTTTTCGGATTGTTAAGGAAAGGGGAACTATAGCTGAAAATATTTATGCTGCCTACGAAGAAGGAATAGCCAGCGAATATTTTCTCTTGGTTACAGGTGATCTCCCTCTTTTGTCCCCAGAGGCTATGGCAGATTTTTTACAGCAATGCAAACCATATGATCTCGATTTTTATTATTCTATTGTTCCCAAGGAGGTAGTGGAAGGTAGCTACCCTGGGGTTAAGCGCACTTATATTTCTTTGCGTGAAGGCACTTTTACCGGTGGAAATATTTTTTTGGTGCGAACAGAAAAACTTCCTGCCAAGTTGCCGCATGTGGAGGAGTTTATACGATTACGCAAATCTCCTGCAAAAATGATTCTTAAACTGGGAATTCCGTTCTTAATCAAAATTTTTACAAAAACACTAACTATAGCCGAACTCACCAAAAGAGTTCAGAAGTTTATGGGAATTAAGGGAAAAGCTGCTATAACCTGCTATCCTGAGATTGGAACCGACTTGGATAAACCCAGTGATCTGAATTTTTTCCAAGAGTTGCTAGAAAACGAAGGAAAAAGATGAAGAGGAGAAAAGACGAATTAGCTTCTTAACTTTTTAAAAGGACGTGATTTTTTGAGCGAAACAATTGCTATTATTTTGGCGGCTGGGGAAGGCACTAGAATGAACTCAGCTTTACCCAAGGTATTACATAAAATATGTGGTAGGACGCTTTTAAGCCATGCTTTGGCAGCAGTTAAAGAAGCAACAGATAGGCAGATAATAGTTGTTGGGCATGCCAGGGAGGCTGTAAAACAAGAAGTGGGCGAAGATTATATTTATGTAGTGCAAGAGCAGCAGTTAGGTACTGGACATGCTGTAAAAAAAGCTCAAGATTATTTGCATTACCGAGAGGTTTTGGTTTTATGCGGCGATACGCCGTTGATTGATGCCGAAATAATACAGCTGTTACTGTCCCGACATCGTCAGGAAAATGCTTTAGGAACAGTCCTTGCGGCAGAGTTGCCTTTAGCAACCGGATATGGAAGAATAGTTCGCGGTGAAAATGGTCAGGTGTTAAAAATTGTTGAAGAGAGCGAAGCCACAGAAGAGGAAAAGAAAATAAGGGAGATAAATACAGGCACATATTGTTTTGACGGTCCTTCTTTGGGACGGGTTTTGGATAATATTTCCCGGGAAAATCGCCAGGGAGAGTATTATCTTACCGATGTTATGGAAATACTGTCAATAAAAGGCAAGACCACTGCTTGCTTGCTGCCGGATTACCGGTTGGCACTGGGTGTAAACACCAAAGAGCAGCTGGCGGAAGCCGCACAGATAAAACGAGAGCTAAAAAACAGAGATCTGATGCTGGCAGGGGTAACTTTAATTGACCCGGCTACTACCTATATTGATATGGACGTGGAAATAGGTGCAGACACAACTATTTATCCAGGTACAATTATCGAAGGAAAAAGTACAATAGGGAGAAACTGCACCTTGGGTCCTGACTCTCAACTGGTCAATGTCACCTTGGGAGATGGTGTTGTGCTGCGCCATAGTGTAGTTATAGATAGTTTTATCGGGAATAGGACAACGGTGGGCCCATTTGCTTATATACGCCCAGAAAGTGAGATAGAACAGGATGTAAAAATAGGAGATTTTGTGGAAATCAAGAAAAGCAAGATTGAAGCAGGTAGTAAAGTGCCTCATCTTTCATATGTGGGCGATGCTCAGGTTGGTCCTGGGGTAAACCTTGGAGCGGGGACGATAGTTGTAAATTATGACGGCAAGAAAAAATACCGAACAATTATCGGAGCAGGTTCCTTTGTTGGATGTAACAGCAACCTGATAGCCCCATTGGAAATAGGCAAAGAATCGTTTATTGCTGCTGGCTCTACTATCAACAAAGATGTTTTTCCGGGAGATTTTGTTTTGGCTCGTTCTGAGCAGTTAGTCAAAAAAGGTTTGGCTAAAAAATTTTTAAAATCTAAAGACGAATAGGGGGGCATAAGGCAGTGTATAATGGCAGAAAAAAATTAAAAATCTTTTCAGGGACAGCTAATAGAAGCTTAGCCCTAAAAATAGCCTCATATTTACAGATTCCTCTTGGAGATGCACGGATAAAAAGATTTAGTGATGGGGAAGTTACTGCCTATATAGAAGAGAGTGTGCGTGGTTCTGATGTTTTTATTCTTCAACCTTTTAGTTCTCCGGCTAACGAAAATATTATGGAACTTCTGATTATGATTGATGCGATGAAACGAGCCTCAGCGAAAGGTATTAATATAATCGTTCCCTATTATGGCTATGCTCGCTCAGACAGAAAAACCAAGGCCAGAGTGCCGATTACGGCTAAACTTATTGCTGATTTATTGACAGCTGCTGGTGCTACTAGAGTAATAACTATGGATTTACATGCTGGCCAAATTCAGGGGTTTTTTAATATCCCGGTAGATCACTTGCTGGCGATGCCTATTTTAGCCGAATATTTTTCTGAGAGAGACCTTTCTTCCACAGTAATCGTGTCTCCTGATGTAGGCGGTGTTACTCGTGC
>CAZIRG010000136.1:0-5070 GCA_964541505.1 uncultured Syntrophomonadaceae bacterium
ACTTCTATCATTATTTCTCTCCTCTCCCATTTTTTCACGTCTCGCTTTCCATCTCCCACTTCAGCGGTAGATAGCACGTCGGTGACCAACGTGAATAACAGTCACAACCTGTTGTTTGTCGTCTATCTCATAAATCACACGATAAACACCTACTCGTATACGCCATCCTGCACGTCCTCTCAACTTAAGGCAACCAGACGGTCTGGGATCTTGGGCAAGAGTACGAATGGTATCGCGGGCTTGCTCGTAAGCCTCAGTGGGCAATTGAGCTAACTCTTTCTGAGCCCGTCGCAGAATATAGAGAGTATAACTCATACGCGTGTATTCTCAATCTCAGTAATTGCCTGTTCAAATGGAATTACCCTATCGCTAGAAGCTTTGGCTCTATCATAAGCACGAATGGATTCTAGTTCTTCTAATTCCTCAAGCAATTTGCGATAATCTTCCAAATCCAAGAGCACACTAACACGATTCCCTTTCTCATCCACTACATAGCGTTCCTTAAACATGGTCATCTCCCGACTCTCCTCTCATTTCATTTCCCACTTCTCGTTCCTCGTTCCTCGTTCCTTACTGACTACTGATTCACTGACTTCCTGTAGTTTATGTCATAAACTTATCTATATTATAATTCGCCTTCTAGCAATTGTCAAGCAAGATTTATTTTTCAAATTATTTTTGCAACAACTCAGATTGTCAAGTCCACGATTCAGAATTCAGGGTTGGTTACCTTATCTTCAAGACCGTCCTGTCTCCATCGTTCTCTAACCGTGAACTGGTGAGTCGCCCGGGGGGTGATGGTGAGACTTCCAGTGGATGTCGAACAGTCCTGACGCTGGCGATAGCCAAGTCAGGAGTCCGGCAAACCTCTAAACCTGGATATTTACATGGAGTTAAACAACAATCTCAAAGCCATAGCGACCACAGCCACAAAAAGTACCACTTTAATCCACTTATCTCCTTTTGCCACGGCGAAAGCACTGCCCAGCCAGGCACCTGTAGAATTACCAGCAGCTAAAATCAGACCTATCCCCCAGTTAACATTGCCGGAAAAAAAGAAAACTGCCAAAGAAGTCGCCATATAAAGTCCCACTACAAATACTTTTAAGCTATTTATTTTCACTAGGGACATGCCAGTAAGAACTGAAAGACCGGCGATAATTATAAAGCCGGTACCGGCCTGTATAAACCCACCATATATTCCTAAAAAGAAAAAGAGCACTACTGTAATTATTTTTTTATACCTACTTGTTTTTCCATCATAATTGATAAACCTTTTGTGCGGCTCAAACAAAATTACAAATAAAACAATCAGCATAACTATCGCTAGGATTCTGTTAAACAAGGCATCAGGAAGATTGACAGCTAGTCTTGCTCCGAGTAGCGATCCAAGCATGGCCGGCAGTCCTAATAACATCCCATATTTAAAGTCAAAATATCCTTTTTGGCGAAATCCCGCTACCGCTGTTATATTTTGTGCTAACAAAGCCACCCTGTTGGTACCGTTGGCCATGGCAGAGGGCAACCCCAAGAAAATCAACATAGGTAAGGTCAATAAAGAACCGCCACCTGCCATAGTATTTATAAACCCAGCCGCCACCCCTGCCAAGAAAAGCAGCAGCAAATAGTAATCTTGCATAATTTAAAAGCTCCTCACTCGTTCAACTATCCATAAACTCCACTACATCCCCGCTGAAAAGGATATCCTGCATTAACAAAATACTCTCTGGAGAAAGATATTGCCTCGCTTGTGTTTCAGAGTCGCTAGGAAGGCGCTTTATCAGTTCTTCAAAAACATTTCGCATAGCAATATTGTTCAATAACTCTGACCCTAAGTTAATTTCGCCGAATTTAGACACAACAGGATAGAGCAGCCCGGTTTTATTTAAGCTTGAACTTATTTCTTTCAAATTAAAACAGACCATTATTTTCCCAACTTCAAAGGAAAAACCATTCAAATAATCTTGCCAGTTAACAAAAATTTCAGCTGGCTCTTTTAGTAGCTTCAAAAAATCAAAGCTGCTGGTATTGTAAAAGTTTTGCTCCGCAGCATGTGATAAAAGCAGTTCTGCATTAAATGCATCCTGACCAAACAGTCTAGCTGCTTCTGCCAGTACTTTTTCCTTAGTCGGCTGCAACAGGCAATCCAACCGCCGTAAAAGCGTAAAGGGTAAAATAACCTGCGCATATTTCGAAGGGTCATAGCCACCAGCAGCCAACACTTCAGTTACCTGATAGATTAAATCAACCGTTTTTTGAACCGTATTTTCTTTCCCTGAATCCAAATCACTCATCCTCTCATATTATATTATTCTTCAATTTATCATTTTGATTTCCTCTATTTTTTATAAAAAAATGCCCATATCCAAAAGGATCGGGCATTACTACTCAGGCATTGATTTCCCATCTCTTCCGTGTCGAAAAAGAACCGTCCCCGGTGGTTCGGCAGTTCTTATAGATACCCAAGAAATTGCCACCAATGCTTTCCAAGAATAACGACAAAAATTACACATAAGACTGTTATAGTTCCACCTACTGTTAACATGTCTTTTATACTAACTTCTCCTGAGCCATAAGCAATTGTGTTTGGTGGTGTGCTTACCGGAAGTGCCATAGCTGCGGAAGAAACCAGCGCAATTCCCAGTACCATTTGGGTAGATAGTCCATATTGCATGCCATATGCCCCTGCCAAAGGTATAAGTATTGCTGCCGTTGCTGTATTACTCATGAAGGTAGTTAATAGTGCTGCAAATCCCACAAATACTAATAACATTAGCATCGGAGGTATCCCGCCTACACTAATTTGTTCAACTAACCAATAAGCTAAGCCACTTTCACGTACCCCATAGCTTAAAGCTAATCCCCCGCCAATTAGCCACAATACATCCCAGCCTACCTCTTTGTAGTCCTCCTTATTTAACATTTTAGTACTGCTAAACAGAAAAATAGGTACAAGTGCAATAATGCTAGCTGTTACGCCGTGCAAACTAGTGGTTAGCCAAAGTAGAACAGTAAGGAGCAAGACAAATATAACCCATATCTTTTGCCTATTAAAAGGTGAGGATTCTTCTACCTTAAAACTCTCAATAGCTTCCCATGGGTGGAAGAAAAGCCAAAGCACTGCCACAACAATAGCTAGGAAAATAATCTGTAAAGGAACTGCTAAAATCATCCAATCAGTAAAAGTTACTATTGTTCCTTGGTTTTCTAAAAAACTTATCGCTATGGGGTTAGGGGTAGTGCCTACAGGGGTCCCCATTCCTCCTATATTCGCCGCAAAGGGAATAGACAAAACTAAAGCCTTCCTGAAATGATTACTTGGCGGTATTTGCCTGGCCACTGGAAGTATTATACCAATCATAATAGCGGTTGTGGCTGTATTAGAAAGCCACATGGAAAGAAAAGCAGTAGTTCCCATTACTGCAAAAACAATATTTCGTGGTCGTGTCCCTGCCAAACCGAGTATAAATACAGTAAATTTTTTGTCAAGATCATGCTTATGCACAGCAATTGAGAGTATAAATCCGCCCAGAAGCAAAGCAATAACCGGATGAAAAAACGGCGATAATGCCTCTGCCGGTGTTAAAATGCCGTATACTGTTGTTAAAATAGGTACTAAAAAAGCAGCAGCATATAAAGGCACTGCTTCCGTGAGCCAGAGTATAACGATCAATATAAAAATAGCTAACATGATTTGAGCTTCTTCGTTAATTCCTGTTATAGGTAGGTGATAGACCACTATAGCAACAATTATTGCCATGACAATAGAAATTATTTTCCTTATCATTCGAAAGTTTTCCCCCTTGCATGAATACTAGTTTTTTTCTTAGATTCGTATATTTATTGCTACTTTACTTATTACTCCCAAACACCAGGAATCTCCTCCCCACAGAACCGGCATTTTCCTTCCTCAATATTATTCGCTAGGACGGACATAGCCACACGATGGATTAATCTCGCTTCGCAGTTAGGACAAAAGGTGCTATCATAGCGATGTCCAGGAAGATTACCAATAGTAACAAAGTTTATCCCCACTTCCCTGGCTATGGCATGCGCCATTTCCAACGTCTCCACCGGTGTCGGCGGAAGATGGGTCAATTTAAAAACTGGGTGAAAGCGATTGAAATGGAGGGGAACACTAGATCCCAAGTTCTCCAAAATCCATTCACACATTGCCCTTATCTCATCCGGACAATCATTAAGCGTGGGGATAATAAGATTGATGATTTCCAACCATATCCCCTCTTCCTGGATAATCTTCAGGGTATTGAGAACTGGCGCCAGAGATGCACCACTTATCTCTCTATAAAAATCCTCTGTGAACCCCTTCAGGTCTACCCTTACCGCATCCATATGCCGGAGGAGCGCTCGTAACGGTTCAGGATGGATAAAACCATTGGTGACGAGGGTTGTCTTCATGCCGTACTCTTGGGCCAGTTTGGCTATGTCGTACATATATTCAAAGAATACAGTCGGTTCAGTATAAGTAAAGGAGACGGAATTCAAGCCCGCCCTTTTCACCCCGGCAACTATTTCAGGCGGTGAACGAAGATGGTGTCTTACCTCTTCAAACTCCCGCTGCGAAATACGCCAGTTCTGGCAATGTTTGCATCTCATATTACAACCAACAGTAGCGATAGTCTGTCGCCTATGCCCAGGGTGGAAATGATGAAAAGGCGCTTTTTCAATAGGACCAATACCAATAGCCACAGGCTTTCCATAAACAAGGGTATAAAGATTTCCTTCTCGGTTTTCGCGCACCCGGCACAGACCACGCCCTCCCTCCGGGATAACACAATCATGCGGGCAGAGCTGGCACATCACCCTGTTATCATCCAACCCTTGCCAGTACCGCGCTGGCCAAAGATCGACCGATACTGTTACTGCAGCAGCCTCCTGCTTGATATTGCACAGAGGCATCTCCTGCCTTGGCGCAAAAACCCAGATCGCCCCGCTGATTACTATAGCCACCATCACAAGAAGCAAAATACCCTTCCTCATCAATTCTCTCCTCCCTTCACTTTCGCTTGGTAAGGACTGTTCGACATGCTCGGACTCCTTAGCTATCTG
>CAZIRG010000137.1:0-4964 GCA_964541505.1 uncultured Syntrophomonadaceae bacterium
TGCTAATACCAACAACGTAAACTGGTATGTCCTTCATCTCTTCAAATGTCGCTAAATTATCTAATAACACCTTTAGGGTTCCTTCACTGCCCAACGGAGTTGGATGATCAAAAATTACCTCTTCTTCTTTATTTAATTCACCCCAGTAAGTCGGAACAACAACTGCTGTTTTCATTCTTGCAAAATCCCCTTTTTTGTCATATCTTTTATTATCATATTTAATAGTTAACCTTTTATACCACTTTGCATCGCACTTTGGATAAAGTGTTTTTGGGCAACAAGAAACACAACTATTACAGGAAGTAACGTCATTAAAGTAGCCGCCATTAGCAGAGGCCACTGCGTTAATCCCTCCTTTACCGAAGTAAAAGCTGAAATGCTAAGCGAAAGCATCTTCATATTATCTGTGTGTGTTACTATAAGAGGCCAGGCAAAATCATTCCATGATGCATTAAACGTAAAAATTGCCAGTGCTGCAAATGCTGGTTTTACCTGCGGTAACATAATAGACCAAAATATTCTAAACTTTCCTGCCCCATCAATAATTGCCGCTTCTTCTAATTCTTTTGGTATGCTTTGGAAATTCTGTTTTAACAAAAATATGCTAAAAGCTCCACCAAAGGCTCCTAACATTTGCGGAATAGTTAATGCTTGAAACGTGTCAAGCCACCCAAAATATCCCATAAGCATAAACGAAGGAAACATTATTACATATATAGGTACCATCATCGTAGCTAACAAACACATAAATAAAATATTTTTCCCCGGGAAATTAAGTCGTCCAAAGCCATAACCAGCCATTGTGGCAGTAAAAAACAATCCCGTCATTCTTAAAACTGTAACAATCGCTGTATTCAAATAATGTCTTCCAAAGTTTACTATTTCAAAAACACGTGGGAAATTACACCATAGAATTTCTCTTGGTATCCATTCCATTGGATGCGTAAACACATGGTTTATGTCTTTTAAAGAAGTGGAAATCATCCAGAAAAAAGGTACAAACATAAAAAACGCACCTAATGTCAGCAAAACATATAACAAAACTCTTCCTATTCTTTCACCTATTGATTTATTCATAATGCACCCACCTTTTTTGCAGTACGAACTGAATTGCAACTGTAATTAATAATATTAAAAATAAAACCGTTGCCTGTGCACTTGCATACCCTGGTTTGAACCACTCAAATGCATATCTATAAATTGCATATACTATTGTAGTTGTTGCTTGCTCTGGTCCGCCTCCGGTCAATATATATGCTTGCTCAAAAATCTGAAACGAATGAATTGTGGTAGTTATTATAACAAAGAATATAGCGGGTGATAATAATGGTAAAGTGATTTTAAAAAACCTTTGAACAGGCCCGGCTCCATCTATACTGGCAGCTTCATACATTGACCTTGGTATAGTTTGAAGTGCCCCCAGAAAAACTATCATATTGAAACCTGTACCTTTCCACAAACTCATCAAAATTAATCCTGGCATAGCCCATCTTGGATCAGTAAGCCACGGAATATTTGGAATTCCAACAAACCCTAAAAAATAGTTAATCAGCCCATAGTTTGTACTCAACAAACCTTTCCATATAGCCGCTACAGCAACCATCATACTAATAACTGGAATATAATACGCCATTCTATAAAAACCAACCAACTTCAGTTTTTGATTTAAAATTACTGCCAGTAATAATGCTAAAGGTACCCCAAAAATCAATATTCCTAATGTATAATAACCAGTATTAATTACTGCTTTTATAAAGAAAGGATCATTAACTAATGTGGCATAATGTTCCAGGCCTAACCATTCTCGCTGCCCTCCCAAAAATACTCTATTGAAACTTAGGAAAATACCATAAATCATCGGCCCCGCCATAAACACAAAAAAACCAAGCATAGCAGGTAATATAAATACGTATCCCCACAGCCATTCTCCTATTTTCCTTTTGCTTTTTAATAACTTACTCTTCATTCCCAACCACTCTCACCTCCATAAACCTTTTACCACTACCCATTATTTGTGAAAAGTGAAGCAAATATACTATACTCGCCAAGCTCATAAATTTGTATTTCTTATTTCCCGAATTTTAATGCTGTGCAGCCAATCAAGTATCGTCTGTGTTCATCAAGAGATCTCTCCAACCCCCATTAACTGGCAACTGTTAACTGTTAACTGTTAACTGTTAACTGGCAACTATTAAAATGCAAGTTAGTGGTCTTTGACAATATAGTTGCATTAAAATACGATTATATTGCCTCACCGAGTATACTTGCCTCACTTTTCACTCCTATATCGTAATAGTTTATTTCAACAAATCATCTATTTCTTTCTGTACCTCTTCTACAGCTTCTTTAGCAGTTCTTCGACCAGTCCATACCGATTCAAAGTTTCTTTTCATAGCATCCCAAATTTTCCCCCAGTTATCGAATACTGGCAGAACATCAGATTTTATTTCTATATATGCCTTGTTGTTAATACCGCCTATTGATTCTAAGAAAACTGGCGAATCTGCTATCGCAACTCTTGCAGGAATAGCATGTCCTGACTTGGCTACCATTTTTTGAACCTTAGGACCAGTCAAGAATTCAATCAGTTTCCATGCTGCCTCAGGATGTTCAGTGTCTTTAGAAGCAGTATATGCAACTAAATCTATCCATGTATACGCCTCTTTGTCACTTGGAATTGGAGCAACATCCCACTCGAAACCAACGTCTTTAAATCTCATTGCCATCCATCTGCCTGACATAAACATTGCCGCTTTTTGATCTGAAAAACGGTCAGGTGGTGACATATCTTTTAGCTCATCAAATGTAGGTATTACCTTTTCTACTAATGCCAGGTCAGCTAACCACTGTATCGCACTTGCAAATTCTGGTGTGTTTATCATCACTTTACTTGCATCGTCACTTACCCAGTTTGCACCTTTTTGAGGAATAAGAGATTTCCACCTGCCAAAATTGATTGCTGCACCGTGATGGTCCCCAGTTGTTAGTTCTCTTGCAACCTCTACAAATTTATCGTAGGTCCATTCTCCTCTCTCGTGTAGTTCACCCGGTGTTGGAAGTCCTGCGGCATCAAACATTTCCCTGTTGTAATAAATAACATATGCACTCCAATCCTTCGGAACTCCATGTAATCTGCCTGTGCCTCTATCGCTAAAAGCCATTAGCTGATCTTCTTTAAAATCTCTTCTGTTAAAAACTTTGCTTTTTTCAGCATACGGTGATAAGTCTAGCACTACACCCTGGTTGTGAAATTCTACAAACTCTGGAAAACCCATATAAAATACGTCAGGTGGCGCTCCTCCGGCAATCATTGTTTTTAATTTTACCCAATAATCTCCTGGACGTATAAACTCAACTTTTATATTCGGATTCTCTTTGTGAAACTCCTTTAAATAACTCTGAACTGTAGCTTCTTCTTCTACTCCACCCCAGCCAAGCAATGTTAACGTTATTTGCTCTTGTTCTTGTTCTTGCTCTTGCGGAGCAGGATCATCCTGCGCTGCATCATTTCCGCAACCTACCATGCTAAACATTAACGCAATTACTAATAACAAAACACTTAATTTTTTCATTTGTAATCCCCCTTAAAATTTTTTGATACCTACACTATACAGCATTATTCACCACAACACTACTCGCTACAACACCATTCACTCTCACTCAAAGGCTCTAACGCCTGCGCAGATAACAGATATAAGAAGCCCCCCTTTCTATGTATGCTACTCGCCAAGCTCATAAATTTGTATTTCTTGTTACTTAAATTTTAACGCTGTGCAAATAATCAACTATTAAGGTAAATTGCACTATTTATATTTTGAAACGTTTCAAATTTACTTAAAAAAAAGAAAGCTATTCTAATGCTTTACAACTTTCGCGAATAACAAGTTCTGTTTCAAAAACATTGTCTTTTTTAAAATCGTGCTTACCATTAATTATACCCGCTAGTATTTCAACAGCTTTGTAACCCATTTCAAAAACAGGCTGTTTTATAGTCGTAAGTGGTGGATTTAGCATGGATGCCAAATAAATATCATCAAAACCTACTACAGAAACATCCTCCGGAACACGTAGCCCCATGTTGTGCAGTCCGCTTATTACACCCATTGCAATTGTATCACTTCCCGCAAAAACCGCTGTAACTTTATTTTTTTCGAATATTCCATTTATTCCTGTATATCCAACTTGTACTTCAAACTCCTCTTCAAAGTACAAATCTTTATTAAAAGGTAAACTATATTTAGAAAGAGCCTCTATATATCCCTGTAATCGTTGAATGCCTGGAATCGTTGAAGTTGAGCCGTTAATAAATGCAATATCTCTGTGCCCTAACTCTAGTAAATATTGTACTGCTTTTACTGCCCCTTTTTTATTGTCAATTGAAACATACGGTATGCCACGATTACTCTCATGTTTTTCAAATACAACAACAGGATAATTATTCTCTTTAACAATGTCTAACGTTTTATCATCTATTTCAATTGAAACAAGAATAACTCCATCCACTCTTTTTTCACCTAGTAAGTTTAAATATTTTTCTTCAATCTCCGGTTCTCTACATGTTCTGCAAAATATCAAGTCGTAATTATTATCGCTCGCCGCACTCTCTACACCTTCTATTAGTATTGAGTAAAAAGGCTTTGATATTTGAGGTATAAGCAATGCAATATTGTTTGTCTTTCCTCTCTTTAGATTTTTCGCTAGTTCAGATGGTTTGAATTTTAATTCACTAATGGCCTGTAATACAGTTTCTACTTTTTGTGGCGAAACATTCCCCTTGTTATTAACAATGTTTGATACTGTTCCTACGGAAACTCCAGCAAGTTTTGCTACATCAATTATTGTAGACATTTTCCATCACCCCATTTTACAGTAAATCATAATTCTTTTCGTCCAAATTGAAACCTTTCAAAATGATTATACTTGATATTTTATTTATTGTCAAGATAAATTTTTTTAAAAAAATT
>CAZIRG010000138.1:0-4899 GCA_964541505.1 uncultured Syntrophomonadaceae bacterium
ATGAAGAATGGAGTGAAGTATCTCATGGCACAGAAACAATATGAATTTATGAATTTGGTGAGTATAAGGGAGGTAAGGGATGAATAGGTGCAAATACCTGTTTGTGCGCTCGCACAGGCAGGCAGTATTTGCCGGGGTAAGGGCTTGTTCTTAAATAACCTGTACAATCTTACTTGTCTTTTCGTCCATACCCTGCGTTGTGGAAACAGTTACATAACGCTGCTATGCGCCTATTTCCACGCCTTGGTTATGAACGAAAATCCTTCGCAATATTGCACAGTTTATTTCATCACAAGCCCTAAGTGCTGAAAATGCCTCAAAGAGGGGAGGGGGAGTCAGTTTCCTCCCCTCTTTTCAAACAAGTACTTTTAGACCTCTTCTTGCATCTCTTGCCCCACCGCATAGCTACTGAGTACGCCGGTTTTGGCGATGGCGTCAGCTAATAATTTTGCCAGCCAACCGCCTACAGAACCACTGACTATCGTAATTACTACGGTCGCAATTTGTATTTCTATTGATAGCAAATTTAAACCGGCAGGTATCCAGTTAAGTGCTGTGCCAAGTAATCCAGCTGCAATGCCAGCTATCATCAGAAGATAAAGGTGGTAATTCCGGTAGCGAGTGGTTAAAAAAACCAATTCGATTGGGAACCCTACTATAAGAACTCCAATTAAGATAACCCAGCCGGCTGGAGAAAAAGGAACTGAAATTATTGAAATCATTGCTTGCCCAAGTAGAGCTGCACCTGGGCGACGCAAGATATATGCTATAAGGATAGGCGGTATGAACCATATACCATTAAATACGCTACCTACCAATATCCCTAAGGGCATAATAAACATTAAAAATAAATACATCGTTCCTGCCAAGAGAATAGCAAAAACAATAGAAATAACCGCCGTTACCAGTAAATCACGCGTAGTCCATTTCGTCAGACCTTTCTTTTTGTTTGGCATAGTTTGTTTCGTCACAATTATACTCCTCCTTACAGATTTATTATTTTTTGCAAACTTTCCCTATTGTTTTCCGCACAAGCCTTGACACTTAAATCGTTTCACTAATTAGCAATCTTCCACCCTCTAGCTTTTTGTCGTCTTATTCTGTAATCGTTATATATTCCTCCAGTAGTTTTGCCCAATTCAGCATGTGTGCCTCGTTGGATAATTTCTCCCTTATCAAAAACCAGTATTTGATCTGCTGCCTTTATGGTGGCAAGTTTATGGGCAATGATAATGGTTGTTTTATCCTTAACCAGTGTATTAATGGCAGTTTGAATGACTAATTCATTTTCCGGATCTATATTGGCAGTTGCCTCATCAAGTAGAATGATGGGTGCATCTTTTAAAAATGCCCTGGCAATTGATATTCTTTGTTTTTCGCCACCCGAGAGCTTGCCGCCGCCTTCTCCGACAGTAGTTTCATATTTGTCTGGAAATTCCATGATGAATCCATGACAGTTAGCTTTTTGGGCAGCGGCGATAACTTCGTCTTTTGTTGCCTCTTGTTTCCCCATTTTTATATTATTTAAGATAGTGTCGTTAAATAGGTAGACATCCTGAAAGACCATAGACATATGGGACAACAACTCTTCTACTTTAACATTTTTGATATTAATACCGCCAACCTTAATTTCACCTTCTGCTATATCCCAAAAACGAGCAATTAGATTTGTGACCGTTGTCTTACCGCTACCGGAAGGTCCTATAAGAGCAGTAATTGTATTTTCAGGGATGTAAAAACTGATGTTTTTAAGAACTTGTTCCTCTTCATAAGCAAAGTTAACATTCTTGAACTCAATATCATAACGCTCTATTTTCCGCACTTCTGCTGTTTCTGGTAGTGGTTTGTTTCTATAAATATTATTCACTTTTGTTAATCCTGCGTTGCTATGTTTAATCATTAATATATCTCCTGCCATTTCGTGGAACGGCAGGTATAGCCTTAAAGTTGCCAGCAAAAACAGTAGGTATAGTGGTAGACTGAGTTCACCCTTTACTATAAGCAGGTAGGCACCTAGTACCACTACGGGAATAAACCCTATACTCATTGCCAATTGGTAAGTTACCACTTTTGGGATTGCTATCTTCTCTATTTTCAGGTTTTGCTCCCTAAAATCCGATATTGCTTGCTGATACTTTTTTAAACTAGCAGCAGATTTTCCGAAGGCTTTAACCTCCTTGATACCGCTTATAAATTCTACGGTAGCTTCAGAAACACGACCTTGGATATCATGCCTCTTTAATAGTTCTGCTTCTGCAATATCAAGATCTTTAAATAGGACGTAAAATACCACGGGTAGCCCTAAGAACATGGCAATGCTCATACGCCAATCCAACAAGGCAGACACTACTAAAAACATTCCTGACAGTGATAACATGGAAATAATCTTGCCAAATACCTGCGTAGCAGGTTCGACGCTTTGCACAGCTTCAGTTAAAGTGGTACTTAATTCTCCAGCGCTTTTTTTATTGAAAAAACCCATAGGTAGCTTTTTGATATGATCCCCTAGTTTTATGCGTTCTTGGGCAAAGATAGGATATGCTTTTACGTGATATCTGAAATTGTTAATTAATTTTATAATATAAGCCATTACTAAACTGAGAAGAAATCCCAGCACATAATGCAACGCTAATTGCTGAGAAAGAGTAGCAGCTAACAGGTCTCTTATTGTTAAATAAATAAACCCAAATCCACTTCCTAAAAACATTGACTCAAGAGTCTTTAAAAAGGCTGTTTTATAAAGAAGATGGCTTTGTTCTCCATATAACGCAAATAACTTCTTAAACATTTGATACACCTCCGGCTAATATCAAGGTATTGGATTTAACGTGTGTCTCCCACATGTTTTTGTAGGTGTTAGACCCTGTCAAAAGGTTGGGATGGTTACCGCTCTTTATTACCTGACCGTTTTCAATCAGGATGATTTGATTGGCATCTACAATAGTCGATAAGTTGTGCGCAATGACAATCACAGTTTTATTCTTAATTAGTTTTGAAACTGCCTCTTGTATTTTGTCTTCATTTTCAGGGTCGGTAGCAGAAGTTGCTTCGTCAAAAATTATAATGGGAGCATCTTTCAAAATCGCTCTGGCCAGGGCGATGCGTTGTTTTTCGCCGCCGCTTAATTTTGTGCCACGTTGCCCGGCAAGAGTATCATAGCCAGCAGGGAGTTTGGTTATAAAATCATGGCACTGGGCAGCTTTAGCCGCCGCTATTATTTCTTCTTCGCTGGCATCGTCTTTACCAAAGCGAATATTGTCTTTAATCGAAACATTAAACAAGAATACGTCTTGGAAAACAAACGAGACTAGGTCCATTAATTTTGCGCCAGATATATTTTTAATATTTATGCCCCCGATCTTTATCTCGCCGGCACCTATATCCCAAAACCGGGGAATCAGTCTTGCTACGGTCGTTTTACCGGCACCGGAGGGTCCCACTAGGGCAGTTATTTTGTTTTGCTTTGCGATGAACGACACTTTATTTAAAATCTGTCGCTCTTCATAAGCAAAATCTACGTTAACAAATTCAATAGCATACCCAGTCGGATTTTGTGGGTTTTTTGGTTCTGGTAGGCTTTTTTCACTGAGTAGCTTGTGGATTTCTTCCTCTCCTTTTGATAGCATGCTAAACATACTCATAAACAGCATCAATTTCATTAATGGCTGTGAATATCCCAGCCCAATAAGCAAGAACAAAAGAAACATCCCCAGCGATAAAGTTCCGGTGATATAAAAGAACATCCCTATGGGAAATATAACCACAACGCCGGAGCTTATAAGTATCTCCACTATACCAAAACATGTATAAGTTGCTTTACCCCAATCTGCTTCAAATTCACCATATTCAAGGCAAGCATCACTTAGCTTTGCATAGGAGGAGGCAGTAAGCCCAAAAGCTTTAATTACCTGCATACCATTAGTGTATTCAATGATAGCTGCATTCATTTTTACCAGCAG
This sequence comes from uncultured Syntrophomonadaceae bacterium, assembly GCA_964541505.1. Lineage (GTDB taxonomy): Bacteria > Bacillota > Dethiobacteria > PWVN01 > PWVN01 > CAZLTH01. Next base: position 3,960 of record CAZIRG010000138.1, read on the forward strand.
TGCCGTGTACTTTGGCATCAATTTATCACTACCTTTAAACATTAACCCGTAGAAAATAAATATCAGCGGTATGATGGCTATAGTTGCCAGAGCCATCCGCCAATCCATAAAAAATAAGAAGATAGTGGTAACTAGGGGCAAGGTCACTGCCCCTATAATCTCCGGCATATTATGGGCGATATAAACCTCCAATTTCTCAACATCCTCGTTGATGGTCTTTTTCGTTGCACCTAAATCTTTATTGGCAAAGTAGCCTAGCGGCAAAGTCAGTAATTTTTCTGCCATTTCCACTCTAAGTTTATGAAGCATGGTAAATGCGGCTCTATGTGACATACTTGTTGCTAGGGCAAAAAAAGTAATCCTGATAACGATAGCCACTAAGGCCATGACAGCATAGTTTATAATTTGCTCCATTTGAGGATTTGCTTTAGTTAATTCTGTAATAACCTTGTAAAGCATATAATATGGAACTATGGAAATTGTAAAGCTGAGCATCGCCAAGATAATGGAGGTAATCATTTTATTGCTTTCAGTCAGGCATAACTTTGTCAGTCGTTTGATTGATTCTCCCACTCCATCCATTGTTTTTCCTCCTTATTTTTAGTTGATAATAACTTTCATTTGCTTGGTAGTATAGCATGATTATTTTTCTTTTGATTGGCTTGGCGGACTTTTTTTTTTGCTTTGCGGACTTTTAGCAATTAAAGAGAAGTTTTATTGATAAAGTTGAAAAAAGGAGGCAAGAAAAACAAAGAGGGAAGTGTTGTCAGCGTGATCATATATAGATAGGTGAATAAAGAAGGGAAGGAGGGAGGCAGAAAGGATGGAGGGATGAGAAAGTGTTTTGTTTCTACTTATTAACTTACAGCCGTAGGCTGACTCAGTCACTTAGGGCTTGTGATGAAATAAACTGTGCAATATTGCGAAGGATTTTCGTTCA
>CAZIRG010000139.1:0-4899 GCA_964541505.1 uncultured Syntrophomonadaceae bacterium
GTTGTTTTGCAGATAAGAGTGCCGAGAATTATAATGGCCATGCTGGTAGGAGCGGGATTGTCGATTTCAGGGGCTGCACTGCAGGGACTTTTTGGCAACCCACTGGTAAGTCCGCATATACTCGGGGTCTCTGCCGGGGCAGGATTTGGGGCTGCTTTAGGGATACTTATTGCTGGACAGATGGGCGTTATCCAGCTTTTAGCGGTTGCTTTTGGTGTTTTTGCTATTTTTATTACACACGCAATCAGTCGCATCAGGGGTGGTACGCCGTTATTTATGCTGGTGCTTGCTGGAGTAATCGTGGGAGCTTTTTTCCAAGCCTTAATTTCACTGCTTAAATATGTTGCTGATCCGGAAGATACGTTGCCGTCAATTGTATTTTGGCTTATGGGGAGTTTAACTGGCACGTCCTACAGGGATTTGCTTATAGGTGCTCCTTTGATGTTAATAGGAATTGTGGTTCTTTTGTTGTTGCGCTGGAGAATTAACATACTGTCATTAGGAGAAGAGGAAGCAAAATCACTTGGTATCAGTGTAGAGAAGGTAAAATGGACAGTAATCATGGCGGTTACGCTTATATCGGCTGTTTCGGTTTCATTATGTGGGATTGTAGGCTGGGTAGGTCTTGTAATTCCGCATATTGGAAGAATGTTAGTAGGAAATGACCACAAGAGACTGCTTCCGGCTTGCGTTTCCATAGGAGCTGTTTACATGCTTTTTATTGATAACCTTGCTAGGACTGCAACCGCAGCAGAGATTCCTTTATCCATACTTACAGCCATTATTGGCGCACCGTTTTTTGCCTACTTATTACGGAGAACGGGAGGGAAATGGTCTTGAGGTTAAATGTAACAAGCGGAAAATTTGCTTATAAACACTCAAAAGTACTTTTTAATGACGTCTCTTTTTCACTTCAAAGCGGTGAAATTCTAACTATACTGGGACCAAACGGGGTTGGTAAAACAACCCTGCTCAAATGCATAACAGGTCTTTTAAACTGGGGAGAAGGAAGTACATTTTTTGGCGAAAAAGAACTTTCAGCAATGAAACCAACGGAAGTATGGAGGAAGGTTGGCTACGTACCTCAAGCACGCAGCCTGGTTTTTTCCTATACGGCATTGGAAATGGTTATCATGGGAAGGGCACCGCACTTAGGGCTACTTTCTTTGCCCTCAAAGAAGGACAAAGAAATTGCACTAAGAGCACTTGAGATGGTGGAAATGCCGCATTTGGCCTACCGGTCATGCTCAGAGATAAGTGGTGGAGAAATGCAATTGGTTTTAATTGCGAGAGCATTGGCTTCTGAGCCAGAGATACTAGTGCTTGACGAGCCGGAGACACATTTAGACTTTAAAAAACAACTATTAATTCTTAATATCTTAGAAAAGCTGGCGAAAAAGGAAGGTATTTCTTGCTTAATTAACACTCATTATCCTAATCATGCTCTACGTATTGCTGATAAAACATTGATACTTGGCGAAGATAGCGGGTACGCCTTTGGAAGCACAGAAGATGTAATTACGGAAGACAGTCTTGAAAAATATTTCGGCGTGAAGGTAAAAATGTTACTGTTTAATGGTGGAGACAGGGAGATAAAGATACTTTGCCCGTTGGACATAGCAGAGGAAGAGATAGAAGAAGAACACACAGTAGAGGGGAAAACGATAGCGCTTTAGTGGTGTAATACCAAGGTGTTCGGCTGCGCAGATGAAGTATTGTGTTGTTGTTGTTTGGTGTATTTTGTGAGAAAGGGGGTGTTCTTAGCCATCATAGCGAGAATAATAATCTATTGCAGTTAGATAATCTGAGAGGTCTTTCTTAAAATACAGGTTTGTAAAAATGAAGTGGATTATGGTAGCCAGGTAAAAACAAAAAAAAGAGAAGAGGGATAGTTAATGAAAAGTAAACTGTGGAAAAGCATAATAATCCTTTTATCAGTAGTTTTAGCATTAACCATGTTTGCTGGTTGCGGTCAGCAAGCACAGGAGGGGACCGATGCACAGGAAGACAAACAACAGGAAGAAAAAGCGGCTGAGGTGGCTACTCCCGCAGAACCTGTACAGCAAAACGAAAGAAGGGTGATTATAGATCAAAACGATAGAGAAGTAGAGCTGCCGGCAGAAATAAACAGGGTTGTCACAGGCAGAATATTGCCCTTTCCGGCAGTATATTTTCTTGCTAGGGGAAGTGTTGAAGGTCTAGTAGGCGTTCATCCTTCATCGAAAAATGCGGCGGAGCACTCCATGCTAAGCGTGTTGGCACCTGGGATAATGGAGGCACAAACAGGTTTTGTTGAGGGTGGGGTGCTGAACTTAGAAGAACTTCTCAGACTTAGACCTGATGTCTATTTTTACCGGGGAGAACAAGTTGACGAAGAAGAAATAATTTTGGGAAGCGGCATACCGGCAATAGCAGTAAGGACATTGACGTTGGCAGACGGCAACTCGCTAGAAACCCTCAACTCTTGGCTTGAACTATTGGGAACCATTTTTGATGTTGAGGAGCGTGCCGAGGAAATAATCAGATATGGCAATGAAGCACTAGGTATGATAACTTCCAGGCTCTGGGTTGTACCCGAGGAGGACAGACCACGTGCCCTTATGCTGTTCAGGCATGGTGAAAACGAGATGAAAGTTTCCGGCTCAGGTTTCTTTGGGCAGTGGTGGCTTGAAGCTACAGGAGCAATAAATGTAGCAGAAGAACTAAAAAGGATACCAAGTGTTGATATGGAGCAGATATACAAATGGAACCCCGAGATAATATACATTAGCAATTTCACTACTACTATGCCGGAAGATCTTTTTAACAACACCATAGATGGGCAGGATTGGAGCCAAGTAGATGCAGTTATAAATGGGAGGGTTTATAAAATCCCTATGGGAATCTATCGCTGGTTTCCACCAAGTGCTGATACCCCGCTTATGCTCAAGTGGCTGGCACAGAAACACCACCCGGAAGTGTTTGGGGACTATTGCATGGAAGAAGAAATCAGGGAGTTTTATGCCAGATTTTATGGATATAACCTTTCGGATGAGCAGATACAGATGATCTTGAATCCGGTTCGTGAAGGAGCAATACACCGCTAATAGGAATTAGAGAAAATGGCTTCTACACAATCATAGTTATTGCGAGGTTGCTTTTAGTGCTTTGTGATTCATGTACCGTATAGTACTGATGAAAGAGAGAGCAGAGATAATAAATGTCTCTGCTCTCTCTCTTGGAGGATTGCTTTTTAAGAATTAACTTTCCTTTGTTTCGCAAGGATGCTCGCTTGAATCGCCATGACACTCTTCAATTTGTTTCGAATCGCACTTCTCCGGCTGCTTCTTTGGTTTTTCTGGGCACTCACAACTGTTGCACATGCTTGTTTCCTCCTCTCGACAGTGATTATGATTATTTTCTTCAACAAAACTTAATTGGCAAAAAGTTTTGGCAGAGACTGGTTGATCAATTAGTGCCTTCAGGTCAGAGGCCAGTTTAGCAATCACTTCCTTCCTAACTGTATAATGTGTCCAATATCCACGCTTTTCTCCCGTTACTAATCCGATTTTTCTTAAAATCTGTAATTGCTGGGATACGGCAGCTTTGGAAATACCAATCCTACTAGCTAAAGCACCGACACAATAATTATGAGTTAGTAGAATCTGAATTATTTTAAACCGGGTCTTATCTGATAAAGCTTTTAAAAGTTCCTGGGACGTTTTCATAAGATCAGCACCTCCAATAAAAGAAATACTTAATTAAATAATATACTACTTATTTATTTTTGTCAATTCTTAAAAAGTACGTTGACAAGCGCTCTAGAACAATATAGAATGCCATGAAGGAATAGTCATCATTATCATGAAAAAAAGTTCTGCACATCTAAAGGGATAGGGTTATAGAATATGTATTTTTTGTACTTGGTAACAGCTCTCGCGGTGTTAGTTTCCTTAAGTGCCAGCCGTGCAAAAACGTGGCAGGCGTTTAAAATAGCCGGTAAAAAATTTGCAAATATTTTACCGGCTATTTTGTCTATGCTTATTTTTGTTTCGTTTATTCTTTTTCTTTTGCCAAGTGAACTGATTCTGAATTTTCTAGGTGGTAACAGTAAATTCAGCGGTGTTCTAGTTGCTGCTTTTTTGGGTTCTATCACCTTTATGCCTGGTTTTATTGCTTTTCCATTAAGTGGTATTTTGTTGGATAAAGGAGTGCCTTATATGGTTTTGTCGGCTTTTACCACCACTTTGATGATGGTAGGGGTGCTTACTTACCCGGTGGAAAAGGAGTATTTTGGTACGAAAGTAACTATTATAAGGAATGTGAGTGGTTTCTTTATGGCGCTTATTGTTGCTCTAGCGACAGGATTATTTTTTGGAGAGATTTTAAAATGAAAAAAAATATTAAACTCGTAGCCCTGCTAGTTTATCTTCTTTTTTTAATATTCTCCTTTGCTGCTGATTTTAGTCCGGGGAAAGAAATTGCTTATAATTTTAGCACTTTTTTGTTGCATATGGCTAAAATATTTCCGTTTGTTTTTATTTTGTTAGGTTTGTTTGAGGTATGGATTAAAAGAGAAACGGTTGAAAAATATTTTGGAGAAAAATCCGGTGCGAAAGGATATTTAGGAGCAATACTTTTGGCTAGTACTAGTGTCGGGGGGCTTTACGTGGCGTTTCCAGTTGCCCATTCTTTGTATGCTAAGGGAGCAAAACTCAGTGTTATTTTTACTTATATTGGGGCGGCGGCAGTTTGCAGGATTCCGATGACGCTTTTTGAAGCCTCCTTCTTGGGAGTAAAGTTTACTCTAATCAGGTTGTTGATTTCCTTGCCCTTGGTGATTGGGACTTCAATATTACTGGGCAATTACCTAGGCAAGAGGGATTATGAGGTTAGGGCTTGTTCCTAAATAACCTGTAC
>CAZIRG010000140.1:0-4828 GCA_964541505.1 uncultured Syntrophomonadaceae bacterium
AGGGACGTTTTGCTTGCCATATTTGGCGGCAATTAAGTATGGTGTCCCCGGAATTCAGAAACAAAATATCTGCTAGAAAATAACAGGGGTCAGTCTCTGACATGTGTCCGATGTCAAGGACTGACCTCTGTTGATGTTAAGCTCCAAACAGTAAGTTTAATCTTTAAACTGATTTTGCTGTTTTTTCTGCAGAAATATCACTCGTTTTAGGTTTCCATTCGCAGCAGAAGTATAAAACAATACCTGCCAGCAATCCCCAGCCAGCTCCTGCAAGAGCCAAAATTACAGCCATAAAACCTGCTACACCACGCTGTTGGTTAGTTTTTAATGTTGCCATTGAAATATAAGCACAAGCGAACCCTTGTACTACCAATGTCAAAGCAAGAGCTACCGATAGAGCCGGGCGTACCAAAGAAACAATAGGCATAAGAAGCACACCAACGAAGGTCATAATTCTGAATGTGCCAACGCCGCCCCATATAGAATCCATAGATTTTCTACCGGATTTATATCTCTCTGCAACAGAAACAGTAACAGCAGCCCATATTGGACCGGCTAACTGTGTATAAGGAGAGATAACAGCTAATACAAGATTCCTGATACCACTGATAAGATTTGACCTATTAGAGCTAAACTCTATAACTTCATCTTTTCTCTCCTCCTTTGTGCTGCCGACAACAGTTTCAGCTAAAACAAAATCACCAAAGGCAATAATATAAACTGCCATTAGAAGAGGTAATGCATCTATAAACAGTCTAAGAGGCGGAAATCCAAGTCCAAATATCGTATACCCTTGGAGCAGCTCTCCTAAATGTAAAGAAGCTATACCCCACTCAATTTGGGGCATAGGCAATTCACCTACTATAGGTCCAAAAATTACAGCAAACACAATAGAGGGAAGCATACCATATTTAGCAATTTGACTAAAAATATTAGATCTCTTGCTTAGTTCTTTAAACCCGCCAGAAAAAAGAATAAAAAAAGCAATAATTGTACCTATAGTAATAATAATTGGTGCGTCATCAAAACGTATTTCCACTACATTTATAATAGCTGCGATTCCTGCTCCAAGAATAACTCCTGCTTTAACAGAATCGGGAATTAATTTCACTATTTTTGATGCCAGACCTGTGCTCCCAAAAAACAGAAAGAGAACTGCTACCATTAATTGCAAAGCAATCATGGCAAGTGTGCGCTCTGGTCCTATCTCATACCTTGTTAAAAACGCCATTATTAATGGTATAGCAGGTGTGATCCAACCTGGAACAACAGGATCACCTAATAGAAAGTGCAACATATACAGTGCCCCATTGATAATAACCATGGTAAGAGCTACTTCAAAAGATACTCCCAGATACTCTGTTAAAACAGGTATCGCTCCAAGGCAAGTAGCGCAAAGAAGTAGCGCTTGTAAAGCTTCCGGCCATTCCCACCTAAAATGAACAAAAGGCACTCTTAGTTTAAAAGGACCTAAAGGCATGTACGGTTGTTCTTCGCCTGTCTTACGATTGTAAGCCATTAAATTTTCCTCCTTTTTAGTTGTTTTAGTAGTAATTTAAACAATTATCGACCTTTTTTCTTTCACCTCCTCAGATAAACTTTTGCGAAAATCAGGATGAGCAATCGCTATTAATGCTTCCCCCCTTTGTCTTAAATTTTTCCCTCTTAAATCAGCGATACCATACTCTGTTACGACATAATGAACATCGTTTCTTGATGTTGTGACAGCTGCCCCATCCATGAGAGAATTAACAATACGGGATAACTTGCCACCTGCTGCCGTTGAAGGTAAGGCAATTATTGCTTTGCCGCCTCTAGAGCGACTGGCTCCTCTTACAAAGTCTACTTGACCCCCCACAGCACTATATTGTTTAAAGCCAATAGTATCTGCGCAGACTTGCCCTGTTAAATCTACTTGTAAAGCTGAATTTATTGCTATCATTTTCTCATTCCGGCTGATAATAAATGGATCGTTGGTATAATCAACAGTATGCATTTCTACCAGGGGATTATTGTCTACGAAATTATATAATTTTTTGGTACCCATGAGAAAAGTAGCTATTATTTTATTTTTATGAATTGTTTTGGCTTTGTTTGTAACAACCCCAGCTTCTACCAGATCAACGATACCGTCTGAAAACATCTCGGAATGAATGCCTAAATCTTTTTTTTCTTTAAGAAAAAATAGCACAGCATCAGGTATAGCACCTATCCCTAGCTGTAAAGTGGAGCCATCTTCAACCAAAGCACCTACATGTCTTCCTATTGCTTCTTCTACTTCTCCTATCTTTGGTGGCGGAAGCTCAATAATGGCATCCGTTGTTTCCACAATATAATCTACTTCTGATACATGAATAAAAGAATCCCCTAAAGTACGTGGCATATTCGGGTTTACTGCTGCAATAACGGTTTTGGCACATTCAGCTGCTACCTTTGTATAGTCAACAGAAACACCAAAGCTCATATAGCCATGTTCATCAGGAGGAGACAACTGCACTAAAGCTACATCTACAGGCAAATAACCTTCCCGGAACAAACGAGGTATTTCAGAAAAAAAACAAGGGGTAAAAGTGGCCCTACCCTCATTAATAGCTTGACGAGTGCTATCACCGACAAACAGCGAGTTATGGAGGAAGTGTTTTTCCATTCCTTTTTTGCAATATTTAGCAGGTCCCATAGCTACCATGTGCACTATTTCCACATTTTCTAATTCTGGAGCCCGCTCTACCAAAGCATCAATCAAAACTTGGGGTTCACCACAAGCATGGGCGACAACGACTCTATTTCCTGACTTAACTGCTTGCAGAGCCTCAGACGCACTGACAACTTTTGACTCATAAATTTGTTTCTGTTTCAATGCAATTCCTCCCTTTCATAAATATTTTTTCAACTAACTCATCTATGTCTATTTTTTTCCCCTCAAAAATTGGTCCTGAAATAATCAAAAGAGCCTCCTTTCTGATATTTTTAGAAACGAATGCACATGCTGTCGGGCAGCCATTTATAATCAAATGGAGACGTTTCCCCTTTGCTAAAAAAATGTCTAATTTAGCAGTTAACCAAGGGCTAGCAAGAAATCTGGTTATTAAACTGGCTGCAAGTTTCTCTCTGTCTATTTGCGGATTACAACCACCGCAGTATTTAATACTCAACAAGGTATTTATATTTGTTTTTTCAATCATTGTCTCCTTTAATGCCGGCAATAACCTGGGCCAGTTTCTTTTTATGTTCGATATTGGCCTGCCTGGCAATTACCACTCGTTGTGCTTGAGGAGATCCGGCGCCATGCATGGATTCTGTCCTGTATCCTACAGCTGCTGTTCCCAAAGTCAGATTTTCAATCAAACGCAATATTCGTATTCGACTTTCAGTTGGCACCCCGTCAACACCCTTAAGATACTTCTCAATATATTTGCCAATCTCGGGATGGCATAAATCTTTTTCAGAGGGCAACGTCACCATAAGCCCCCCGGCAATATCCTCAGCCAAACGAGCTATTTCATAGGGGAACCTGGTTACGTTTTGTTTGCAGACATTAGCTAATAACAGATCAACTAAATAAGTTCCCGATGCTGTTGGATATCCCTGGCAGGAGCAAGCAAGACCACAAGAATATAATGTTTCATTCAAATGTACCATCTCAATCAGTTTGTCTTTGATATGAGATGCACGGGCTACCCCATTAAATTCTGCAATTTGTGCAGCCGCTCCGATAAGAACATCTCCGACTCCCACCTTACACCCACCATAACTTTGACGATGATAAGCGGCAAAACGTTCTACCAGAATCCCGGCATAATTATATTCACCACACATGAAAATTCGCTCCTTGGGAACAAACACATCTTCAAAAATGACTAAAGCTTCATGCCCTCCATAGCGGCAATTACCTACGTCGATGCTACCTTCTTCTAGTTTGCGAGTATCGCATGATTGTCTGCCATAAATGTAAGTGATACCTGTAGTATCACTGGGAACTGCAAAACAAACGGCATAGTCCTTGTCTTCTTCTCGTAGGGCAATTGTCGGCATAACAAGAATTTCATGCGAAGCAACAGCTCCTGTTTGGTGTGCTTTTGCTCCTCGAACGACTATACCATCATCTCTTTTTTCTACCACGTGCAAATATAGGTCTGGATCTGTTTGTTCTGATGGCCTTTTAGAACGATCTCCTTTCGGGTCAGTCATAGCTCCATCTACAACTAAATCTTTCTCTTGAACATATTGTAAGAACTTACGGAAACGTGCATGATATTCTGTGTGTAACTCATCATCCATCTCTTTGGTGACGCTGTCTACAGCATTAAAAGCATCAAGACCAACACACCGCTGAAAACAAGCAGCAGTTTTTTGACCCAGTAAACGTTGCATTTTTACCTTTTTCAACAAATCTTCCGTATTTTGATGCAGGTGAGTAAAGCGGTTAATTTTTTTACCTGTTAAATTTGAAACTGCCGTCATTAAATCTTCATGTATTGGATCCTGTGCCAGTTCATATGTTTTTGCTACCGCGTTCAATGAAGGTCGAACAATAGGATGCTCGACAAGATCATCAACTTTTTCACCGAAAAGATATACCTTAAGCTTCAACTTACGCAAACTATCAAAATATTGCTCCGGGGTAATCAAAGGTAATTCCTCCTCTACTATTTAGGATTGTTTTGATAAAACCAAAAAACCTTGCACCTTGTAAAAAACTCAGATATGCTTTCCACACCCTGCATAAAGAAAGATTATAGGTATAGTTTAGTTTTTCCAAGCTATATTATATCACCCCCCCCGCACTGTCAAGGCTTTCTTATTTCCTCTGGACTCCAGTTTATTTTCA
>CAZIRG010000141.1:0-4739 GCA_964541505.1 uncultured Syntrophomonadaceae bacterium
AATTTTTTTACAAAGCATAAAATATCGAGACCTCTAGCGATTCTGACTATCTTTCTGCTTTTTTTTGTTTTAATTATATTACTTGCTCTGAATATACTTCCATTGTTGATTTTTGAAATACATAATTTAACGGAGGTCTTGCCAGAGTATGCAGCTCGTATACAAAGATTCATACAGGATTTACAGATGGATTATCACCGTTTTAATCTTCCTGAAAGTGTGCGTTTGATCATTGATGACAGTATCAGAAATATTGAAGAGCATTTAGTTAGCTTTTTTAATGATATTACAGTAGTTGTTGTGACTTTTTTACAGCGGTTTTTAACGCTTTTGATTCTTCCGCTGTTAGTATATTACTTTTTAAGAGATTTTAATTTTATCAGAAATAATTTAAAAGACTTAGTTCCTTCTTCTCAGAGACAGCAGCTGTTTTTATTGCTTAAAGAAATGGATATTACCTTGGGAGAATACTTTCGGGGAATATTGCTGATAAGTTTTATGCTGGGTAGTATGAATTTTGTTGGCTTGACTATATTGGGCGTTGATTTTGCTTTAGTCTTAGGTATAATCATTGGCATAACCAACATAATCCCTTATTTTGGTCCCTTAATTGGTTCTATCCCGGCAGTCTTGGTTGCATTGCTAGAGTCACCAGCCTTGGCTTTAGTAGAGAATCAGCTTATTACCCCGCCTTTACTAGGAAAAACTTTAGGAATGCATCCCCTAGTTATTTTGTTTGTTTTGTTGCTGGGAGGAAGGTTGCTGGGTTTGCTGGGGCTGTTGGTGGCAGTACCGTTTGCCGCTATGTTGAAAATATTGATTAGGCACGTTAAACGCTGGTATTTTATCAGCTAGCTGATACTATTTGAGATACAAAAAAAGCTTGCCAGATTACTTAAATAGTGCTATATTATAATTATGGGTGGTAACACTTTTGTATCGCACCATTTGTTGATGATTAGTTAAAACGGGTAAATGTTTCAATCACTACTTTGCCTGGTAAAGAAAACCCGATTGTAACTCGCCTAATAAACCTTGCTGCCTGGAGCCATACAGTGAAGGACTGGGACAGATGCTTACAGGACTATTTTGCTTGTAGTTATGTCTTTCCGCGTAGCAAGTGGGAAGACTTTTTTGCTGTTTAAATTAAATAATATCGTCTATTCTGTAACTAGAAGGTGAGGAGATGAAGCGATTAGGATTTATTGTTGCCGGTAAAATGGGGACAACTTTAGCCTATATCTTGCAAAAAAGGAATATGAAGTAATGGGTTTTGCTAGCAGAACTTTAGCATCGGCAGAAAAGGCAGCGGCTTTAGTAAAAACAAAAGTTTATTCATATAGTGAAGTGGCAAAATTGGTAAAATAATGCGAAGTGATTTTTATTACTACTCCTCCTGATACAACTATTACAGAAGTTTGTCGATATGTTGTTTCTAAGTCAACTTTTACTCCAGAACATTTAGTAGTACATATCAGTGGAGCTCATAAGTACCTACTCTCTTGAGGCAGCAAGAAACAAAGGAGCTGGAGCGTTGTCACTACATCCTTTATAAACAATTGCCAGTCTGAAGGCAGAGTTGAAAAATTTGCCTGGTTCATATTTTTCTGCAGAAGGCGGAGCTAAAGGATTGTCTTTTGCCAGGGAAGTTGTAAGGGTTCTGTAAGGGCGGCTTTTAGAAATACCAACAGAACTAAAGAGCCTCTTTATCATGCTTCAGCCTGCGTTGTGTCTAATTATTTTGTGGCCATAATAAATTTAGGGCCAGTTATGATGGAATAAGTTGGTATTGACGAAAAAGAAGCCTTAGATGCTCATTTATCGTTAATCAAAGGAACTTTGTATAATCATAATATAGAAAAAGTTGGTGTGCCTGTGGCTTTAACCGGTCCGATATCCAGAGGTGATGCTGCTACGATAGAAGCGCAGTTGTGGGTTATGCAAGAATTTTCTCCCGAGAAGGCAGCGTTATACAAGAGTTTGGGATTATATACTGTGTGCAGGTGGCAAAGGAAAAGGGTTCTCTTGATAAAAAAGCACAGCTGGATTTAATAAAATTACTGGAGGTGTAATAAGTTGTAAGAAAAAGTAACGGTAACAACTCTGAAAGAGAAAAAGGCGAAGAAGGAAGTTATTTCTATGATTACAGCTTATGATTATAGCAGCGCTAAAATAGTTGATGAAGCAGGTATTGATACCATACTGGTAGGAGATTCTTTGAGAATGATGGTTTTGGGGCATGAAAATACTTTATCAATGACTTTAGATGAGATGATTCATCATGGTAAAGCTGTAGTTAGAGGTTCTAGTAAGGCAATGGTTATAGTCGATATGTCTTTTCTTACTTATTAGATAACCAGAGAAGAGGCTGTTCGTAATGCTGGCAGAATTATTCAGGAAACAGGGGCTACTGCAGTAAAGCTGGAAGGCGAAGAGGATATTCTAGTGGCAGTAAAAATAATAACTGTTGTAGGCATTTCCGTAGTGGGGCATTTGGACTTAATCCTGCAATTCGTAGCTCATAATGGGAGGATATAAGGTTCAGGGTAAAAACAAGTAGCAGGCACAACAAATAATAGACGATGTGTTTGCCCTGGGAAAGGTAGATATTTTTGCTGAGTTGAAGTAATGCAGAGATAAAGATAGTGTTGAGGTGGGGAGGGTGTTAATATGAAAATAATTTCCAGCCTACAAAATCTTAGAGAGAACATTTCTTTGGCTATCAGAGAAGATAAAAAAATTGGCTTTGTTCCCACCATGGGCTTTTTACATGCAGGACATCTTTCACTAGTCAAGAGGGCCAGGGAAGAAACAGATGTTGTTGTTATGAGTATATTTGTAAACCCTCTACAATTTGCTCCGGGTGAAGATTTAGAGAGATATCCACGAAATCCAGAGAGAGATGCGCAGCTGGCCAGCCAGGAGGGCGTAGATATTATTTTTTATCCTGAACAGAAAGATATCTATCCTCCTAGCTTCTCGACTTACGTTAACGTGGAAGGTCTTACTGCAAATTTATGCGGCAAGTTTCGTCCCGGGCATTTTCGGGGTGTCACTACTATTGTTGCTAAGCTGTTTAATATGGTACAACCAGATATAGCTTATTTTGGGCAAAAAGATGCCCAACAGGCACTGGTTATCCGTCGTATGACTCTAGATTTAAATATGCCGTTAGAAGTAAAAATACTGCCGACAGTGCGGGAAAAAGACGGGCTGGCCATGAGTTCTCGTAACACCTATCTTTCTGCTAGTGAGCGAAGTGTTGCCCCATTTATATATAAAAGTTTGTTGGCAGCAGAAAAAGCTATAAGAGAAGGAGAAAGGGATAAAACAACTATTATCGCTGAAATGCTTGCGCTTTTAAGAAGTAAGGAAATAATAAAAATTGAATATCTTGAGATTGTGGACACCACTAGCTTAACTCCTGTAGATATAATTCAAGGTGAAGTGCTAATTGCACTAGCTGTGAAGATTGGCAAAACTAGGCTGATTGATAATTTGTTAGTGACTGTTTACTAAAAGACTAAGAGGTTAAGAGAGGCTTTAATTATCCTCTCTTTATTTTCCTCCTAAAGGAGAGTGATATCTGTGCGTAGAACGATGTGTAAATCAAAGATACATAGGGCAACTGTTACAGAAGCAGACTTAAACTATGTGGGAAGTATAACCATTGATGAAGAACTTCTAGAGAAGGCAGATATTTTACCCTATGAGAAGGTACATGTTGTAAATATTAATAATGCTGCCAGAATTGAAACCTATGTGATCAAGGGTAAGAGAAAAAGCAGAAAAATTTGTTTAAATGGTGCTGCAGCTCGCTTATTTCAACCCGGAGACATCATAATTATTATTAGCTATGCTGAGTATAAAGAAGAAGAGCTGGCACACTTCAAGCCCAAAGTGCTTTTAATGGGCGATTCTAATTATATAACTCAGGTTATCCAAGAAGAAATAAATTAATTGCCTTACTTCAAATTTTAACTTCAATCTTTTTTTTAAAGTTATGAGTTGTCAAACAGGTTTTTTATCGTTGATAATTACGATATTTCAGGCTGAACGCAACAATGAGTCTTTGCTCGAAGTCCTTTTCTTTTATCCAACGCTCTTTATAGAAAACCTTAGACTTTAAGTTTTTAGCGATTTTTTCATCTGTTATATCCGCTAACATATCATCAAGCTGTGAAATATCATAAGTTGAATTATCTCCCGGAAGACGCCACCCTGTCTTTTCAAGTGCCCAATCTTTTAAATGTTTTTTTAACTTCTTAATAGACTGCGTAGTAATAAAAGCTCTTTCGCCCTGAGAATTATATGTTCTGTTGTCTTGTGATGCAAGACCAGCATCGGTGCATACAACAAATTTAGAAATTTTGTAACTGGTATGATCAAAAAAGACCTTGGTTGTGGATAACTATTAATGCTAGCGTGTTTAACCTGTAATAATATCGCCCTGTTAATTATTTTGGCAAAATGTCACCATGAAGAACAAGGCGAAACGGCAGTAGCGAACAGCTACTCAGGTCTATTGAGCTGTTTTTAAAATTATCTTATGCGTTGCTCTCAAGCTACTGCAGCAAATACCAAAGTGAGTATTGATTTTATTAATCAGAAGGAGCGGAAAATCTTGAGGATAGCAGTACAATCTGTTTGACCGAGCGATAGCTAAGGGAGTTATTGTACTGCTCTCAAGATTTGAGCACCGATAATACTGGATGTGAGAAGTGAGAAGTTGGAAGTTG
>CAZIRG010000142.1:0-4730 GCA_964541505.1 uncultured Syntrophomonadaceae bacterium
CTACTTAGTCACTGACAGCCGTAGGCTGACTTAGTCACTTAGTCACTCGTTACCCTCCGTCGTTCCTACTTCGTCACTTACAGCCGCCTGTCTGCGTGCGGTGACGCACAGGCAGGTAGGCTGACTTAGTCACTTAGTCACTCCCGTCAATCTACCCTTATCAGTTTTTTCCCCTCAACTACAGCCTGACCTTCAGAACTCAACACAAAATCTATAAACTCTTTAGCTAACCCTGTAGGCTCACCCATAGTTACATAAATAAACGGTCTGGCAATCTTGTAAGTATCAGCCAAAATATTCTCGGCAGTAGCATCTACCCCTTCTACCTGTACAGCTTTAACCTCTGCACTCAAAGCCGCTAAAGAGATATAGCCAATAGCTTTTGGGTCCCCAGCAACTGTAGTGGATACAGCCCCGGTAGAAGGCTGCACAATAGCTCCATCGCTAATCAGAGTATCATCCATAACTATATCCTCAAAAGCCCCCCGGGTACCAGATCCTTCTTCCCTGGTAACCGCCATAATTTTTTCGTCTGCTCCGCCTACGTCCTTCCAATTAGTTATTTCGCCAGCAAAAATACCTTTTATCTGCTCAAGAGTTAGCTCAGCCACCTCGTTACTAGGATGAACTATCACTGCAATGCCATCTTTGGCTATAACAAACACTTCTAAACCTTGTCCTTTTTCTTTCTCCTTCAAGTTCCTAGAAGAACTGCCAATATCGGCAACCCCATCTACAGCTGATCTAATTCCGGCACTGGACCCGCCCCCCTGAACAACAACATTTACTTGCTTATGCTTGGCCATAAAAGCCTCTGCCAGCAATTCTGAAACTGGCTGTACAGAAGTAGAACCGGCAACAATAATAGAACCACTAAGCCCTTCATCGCCCGAAGCAGGTTCATCTACTGCTTCTTGCCCACATCCTGTCACCATCACCATAGCCAACAAACATACTACCGCCAAAATCAACAGACCCTTTGACCTCTTTAAACTCATAAATTTCAACCTCCTTTTTTTAATTTCTCACAGTATAGCACACAAATGTAAATTTACTTTGTTGTAAATGTAAAGAAAATGTAAAGTTTATGAAAAAATACTTCTTGCTTGATTTTTAGAGTAAATTCTTGTAACATATATCATATCATCATAAAGCAAGGGGGGATTTTATGCGTTATGAAGGAATGGTTTACAGACCACCCAGCGAAGCCTCCAGCCTAATAATTCAAGCTACGGTAGGTTGTCCTCATAACAAATGTGCTTTCTGTGCCATGTACAAAAAAAGTAAATTTAAAATTCGACCTGTAAAAGATATTAAGGAAGACCTGGATATGGCCAAAGACTATTACGGTGTTGCCATCAGAACAGTTTTCTTTGCTGATGGCAACACTATTATCATGAAAACAAAAGATTTAGTGGAAATATTTACCTATACTCGCCAGCTTTTTCCTTACTTAGAAAGGATCACCCTCTACGGTTCCGTTCGCTTTATAGTCCGCAAAAGCCTCTCCGAGCTAAAGCAGTTGAAAGAAGCCGGATTACTGCGTCTCCACTGCGGCATGGAGTCCGGTGATAGTGAGGTACTACAGTTAATAAATAAAGGATCTACCTCTGCCGAAATAATCAAAGCTGGTCAGCTAGTTAAAGAGGCCGGCATAAGTCTAAGTGAATATATTATTGTAGGAATAGGTGGTCAAAAAATGTGGCGCCAGCACGCTATCAACAGTGCGCTGGTTCTAAACAAGATAAACCCTGATTTTATACGCTTGAGAACTTTTATGCCCTGTCCGGGAACACTTTTATATGAAAAGTTTCAACAAGGTGAATTCAAACTCCTTACCCCCCATGAGGCTCTGCGAGAAACAGCACTTTTTATCAAAACGTTAGAGGGGCTAAACAGCAATTTGCTAAGTGACCACATCTCTAATTATTGCAACGTCAACGGTCAGCTACCCGGTGAAAAACCAAAAATGTTAGCAACAATCGCCGCTGCCTTATCCATAGATGAAAAGATTTTTCGCAATCCAGAAGAGATCTGCTTATAATGAAGAACAAGTTAATTAGACCAGTGACTGAGCAAGTCGGTAATTAAGTGATGACCAACCATCCCTACCATGCTTCGTTCCTACTTAGTCACTGACAGCCGTAGGCTGACTTAGTCACTTAGTCACTCGCAGTTGTCACTCAAAATTTTATTTTCTCCATTTCCATATCTAAAAGGTTGATAAGTGAGAGACTCATCTCTCCTGAGATAGCTAACTCTAAAATAATCTTACAAACCTCTGCCACCTGTAACCCAGCTACAACTGCTGGCGTGAAAGCAGGATTACCTAATTTAGTCTCTATACCCATTTTCTCTCCGGCAGAACCATATAGTTTTTGCAAGATATTATTTTCTGGACACTGCACGGCAATCTGCCCATACCAACCAGCAATAGCACCATGAACCAAAGGCACTTTCAACTCCTTACAAACCTCTGCCAGCTCAAGCCTCACAGGAATACTATCCAAAGCATCCACCACTACTTGACTGTTTTCAAGTAGCTTAACCCCATTCTCTTTGCCAAAATACCCTTTAACGATAGTTACCCTAACCACAGGGTTTATTTCCTCAATACGTTCTTTAGCTGCTTCTACTTTAGGTTTTCCCAAGTTCTTAAAAGTTGCCAACAGCTGGCGATTCAAATTATGCTCCTCAAAAACATCCGGATCAATAACCAGTAATTCACCTACACCAAGACGAGCCAGCCCTTCCACCACATAACCGCCCAAACCGCCGCAGCCTACTATCGCTACATTGCTCTTGACCAGCTTCAGCTGATTTTCTATAGAGATAGATTCTCTATTCCTAGAATAACGCCAGGGAAGAAGACCTGCTTTAAGGATCTCCTCTTCCACCTGCCGGTAACTTAAGGCAAACTTCTCCGCTGCCTGTTTCTGTAGCTCCCAAGGTACTAAATCTCCACTAGCACTGGCTACCAGAAAATCGCCTAGACTTAAACGAAAAGATGACATAACCTTGCTCCTTTACAAAAAAATATCAAACCCAAAGCGTGGCATCGCCAAAGCTGAAAAACCGCATTCTGTTTTTTACAGCATGTTCATAAGCCTTGAATACAAATTCCCTAGAAGCAAAAGCAGAAATAAGTACCAAGTGCGAAGAACAAGGCAGGTGCAAGTTGGTAATAATCCTGTCCACAATCTTAAAGCGGTAGCCAGGCGTAATAAAAAGAGAAGTCCAACCTGACTCTTCTTTGACAGTTCCTTCTTGAATGGCCGCACTCTCTAAAGCTCTCACAGCATCTGTGCCGCAGGCAACAACTTTATGACCTGTTTTTTTAGCCTGATTCACCAGGCAGACGGTTTCAGGTGGCAAGTGATAAAACTCCGCTGGCAAGTCGTAATCTTGCACTAACTCCGTTTTTATTTGACGAAAACTGCCTATACCCATGTGCAAAGTAAAAAAAGCTTGTCTTACACCTTTACTTTTTAGCTGTTGCAAAAGACCTGGCGTAAAATGCAGCGCAGCCGTCGGAGCAGCAGTTGACCCTTCCTGCTGAGCAAATATAGTCTGGTAACGATCCGGATTATCGAGAGGCTCTTTAATATAAGGCGGTAAAGGAACTTCACCCCATTTTTCCATAGCAATTTCTGCAGCTCCAGAAAAAGGAAATTGTACAATATAAGTATCCTTCTCTGTCTTTTCCAGAACTCTTACCCTAATATCTTCTCCTAAAATAATCTCGCCGCTTTTCGGATAAGGGCGCAAAAGTGCTTCCCATCTACATTCCTCTGACAAAGGATGTAAGAGAAAAAGCTCTACTTTACCTCCGGTCAGTTTATGACCGAACAATCTCGCCCGAATAACCCGCGTATTATTCATAACCAGTACGTCTCCGTCTTCCAGCCAATCGATAACTTCTCTGAAAACTCTTTCTTTGATGATTTCTGTACTGCGCTCCATAATTAAAAGGCGTGAGCTGTCTCTAGGCTCAACAGGCGTTTGTGCTATAAATTCATGAGGCAAAAAATAATCAAAAGCTGCAGTTTTTAATTCCAAAAAAAATCCTCCCTATAATGCATAAACTTTTTCCTCATCAAGAACATTGATGTTGTTAGCTCCCAGTGTCTGCAAGGCTTGCACGCAATCCTCAACTCTGAAAATAACTAGAGCATCAGCAGAAGACCTACCAATAAAAGCATAAAGATATTCTATATTTATACCATTTTTACTTAGAATTTCCAGAATCCCGGCCAAGCCACCCGGCTGATCGGGCACTTCTACAGCCAAAACTTCTGTAATGCTAACCATAAAACCAGCTTCTTGCAAAACCGCATAAGTTCTTCCTGGATCACTGACAATAAGTCTTAAAATACCAAAATCAGTAGTATCCGCAATAGAAAGCGCCCTGATGTTTATCTTCTCATCTCCTAAAATACGGGTTACCTCTGTCAACCGTCCCGACTTGTTTTCCAAAAAAACTGATATTTGTTTGATTTTCACCTGAAATTCCCTCCTTCTTTTATTTTAGTATTTTTTGTATTTCTAAGTATTACCAAACTGTCCTTCTATCTATGCTAACTATGCTAAACTTTTCTTCGACAGACAAGTAAGTTATTCCTGCTGTTTGTCAGTTTACAGTTTACAGAGGTTACAAAGGCTATGGATTCCCCTCTTATCCTCTTATCCTCTTATCCTCTTATCCTCATAACTGCTAATAATTTAAATTA
>CAZIRG010000143.1:0-4711 GCA_964541505.1 uncultured Syntrophomonadaceae bacterium
TCCCCGATGGTTTACGATGGTTTACCGTCCCCGATGGTTTTTAAAGGAGGAACAGTATAGTATGACTGGTGAAAAAAGAGGTCTTTATATTATTAGCGTTGCTGCCAGGTTGGCGAAGGTTCATCCTAGAACTCTACGCATTTATGAAGCAGCGGGGCTGCTTGAACCAGCTCGCACACCCGGAAATATTCGCCTTTACTGCGAAAAAGACATTCAAAGAGTAACCTTCATCCGCCACCTGACGCAAGAAAAAGGAATTAACCTAGCTGGGGTTAAGATGATTATTCAACTCAAAAAGAGGCTAGGAGAACTGGATTAATTATTAGATAAAGAAAGGAGCGATTTCATGCCACAAAAAGATTTATATGCAGTTTTGGAAGTAGATAAAAAAGCTACTGCTAAAAAAATAAAAAAGGCTTATCGTAAACTGGCCACCAAGTATCACCCGGATAAAAATAAGGGCAATAAAAAAGCTGAAAAAAAATTCAAAGAAATATCTGCTGCTTACGAAGTTCTGGGTAATGAAGAGAAGCGCCGTCTTTATGATACTTTTGGTCCAGATTGGGAAGCCTATGCCAAAAATGGAGCTACAGCACAACAGGGAGGAAACACTGCCCAGGGAAATTATAGCAGAACCTATTATTACCAAACAGGAGGTGTGCCAGATCAAGGACAATGGGATGAAATTCTAAAAAATATTTTTTCTGACAACCGAAAGAATTTTAATTACAGAAAAAACATGGGTTCGGAAGACATTTTTTCCGGTGCATTTTCTGGCAGAAACCCCTACAGCCAGAGAGAATTCTACCAGAGAGCTCGGGACGGCACCGATCTGGAAGCCACCCTGGAAATATCTTTGGAAGAAGCTTTTCACGGCACACAAACACAGATTCTGGTCAAGAATCAGACTATCAAAGTCATAATTCCGTCAGGTATTTCTAGCGGCCAAAAACTACGCCTAGCCGGTAAAGGAGAATCTGGTCTAAACGGCGGAACTGATGGCAGCGTCTACTTGCATATCATCATCAAGGAACATCCTCTCTTTCGCCTGGATGGATTAGATATACATTTGGATTTGCCTATATCGCCGGCAGAAGCTGTCTTCGGTGGAAAAGTGAAGGTACCTACTCTAAACGGTAATATTAACCTCTCTATTCCAGCTGCTTCCAATACCGGAAAACTGCTCCGACTTAAAGGTCTAGGTATGAAAGACCGCCAGGGGAAGCGAGGTAATATGCTAGTTCATTTACAAATCACTCTGCCGCAGAATCTAACCCCAGAAGAAAAAGACCTTTATGCTCAGTTAAGTAAAGTAAGCAAAGAAAACATACGTGAAAAACTTTTTAACCCGACAAATAAAACTAGAAAGGAGAGAAAAGAAAATGCGGCTTGACAAATTTACTGTAAAATCACAAGAAGCACTGCAAACCAGCCAGAATCTAGCCGAGCAATACGAGCATCAGGAGCTAAAGCCAGAACACCTTTTACTGGCGTTACTCCAGCAACCGGAAGGTATTGTTGCGAAAATATTGACCGGGTTGGAAGCAAATCCCTCCCTGATAATAAAAGAACTAACCACGATACTCGAAAAAATGCCCCGGGTACAGGTACATGGACAAACAGCGAATATCTATTTGGGAGGAACCTTAAAAGCTGCCATAAATGTAGCTTGGCAAGAAGCTGAGTCTTTAAAAGACCTTTATTTAAGTACAGAACACCTGCTTCTAGGAATTTTAAAAACCAACTCCGAAGCAGCCAAATTGCTTGCTAAAGTGCAGGTAACACGCAAAAAAGTTTTACAGGTTCTGCAAACAATACGCGGTAGCCAGCAGGTCACTGACCAGAACCCGGAAGATAAATATGATGCTTTATCAAAATACGGACATGATTTAACTGCCAGCGCCCGACAAGAAAAACTTGATCCAGTTATCGGTCGAGATGAAGAAATACGCCGAGTTGTGCAGGTACTTTCCCGGCGCACCAAAAACAATCCCGTGCTCATCGGTGAACCAGGCGTGGGAAAAACAGCTATTGTCGAAGGACTAGCTCAACGCATGATTAACAAGGATGTGCCAGAAAGTTTACAAGACAAACGCTTGATTGTTTTAGATATGGGTGCCTTAGTGGCAGGCGCCAAGTATCGGGGCGAATTTGAAGACCGACTAAAAGCTGTGCTCAAAGAAGTAGCCCAAGCAGAAGGAGAAATAGTTCTCTTCATTGACGAACTGCATACTTTGGTAGGTGCAGGTGCTGCTGAAGGGGCTATTGATGCCGCTAATATGCTCAAACCTGCCCTAGCTAGGGGAGAGTTGCGCTGCATAGGGGCTACCACTCTCGATGAATATCGAAAATATATCGAGAAAGACTCAGCTTTAGAGAGACGTTTCCAGCAAGTTTATGTTGGAGAACCCAGTGTAGAAGATACTATTGGCATCCTCCGCGGATTGAAAGAAAAATACGAAATTCACCACGGTGTACGAATCAAAGATAGTGCTCTAGTAGCAGCAGCTACTTTATCACATCGCTATCTGACCGAACGTTTCCTGCCTGACAAAGCTATCGACTTAATGGATGAAGCTGCCTCTGGATTACGCATAGAGATTGACAGTATGCCA
This sequence comes from uncultured Syntrophomonadaceae bacterium, assembly GCA_964541505.1. Classification (GTDB taxonomy): domain Bacteria; phylum Bacillota; class Dethiobacteria; order PWVN01; family PWVN01; genus CAZLTH01. The sequence goes on from CAZIRG010000143.1 coordinate 2,616, forward strand.
GCAGAGATTGATGCCATTACCCGCCGACTACGGCAGCTGGAAGTGGAAGTCCAAGCGCTAAAAAAAGAAGACGACCCTGCCAGCAAAGAAAGACTGGAAAAACTGCAAGAAGAAATCGCCAACCTGAAAGAAGAACACGGAGCCAAGCAAGCTCAATGGAAACAAGAAAAGGAATTAATTCAAAGAATTCGTCACATCAAAGCAAAAATTGATGCTGTCCGCTCACAGGAAGCCACCGCCGAAAGAAAGGGAGACTTAGAAGAACTGGCTAAACTGCGCTACGGCACCTTGCCAGAGCTAAAAAAAGAATTACAAACAGCTAACGACAACCTAGCTGCGGGGCAAAAAACCAGTCGCATGCTCAAAGAGGAAGTGGATGAGGAAGATATCGCCCGCGTAGTTTCCAAGTGGACTGGTGTTCCTGTGAGTCGTATGCTGCAAGGAGAACTACAAAAACTGCTCAAACTGGAAGAACTTTTACAGGAGCGAGTAGTCGGGCAAGACCACGCTGTGCATATTGTAGCCAATGCTATCCGCCGCTCTCGGGCAGGCATCGCCGATCCCGATCGGCCACAAGGCTCTTTTATTTTCTTAGGACCTACAGGCGTGGGTAAAACCGAACTAGCTAAAACCCTGGCATACCAACTGTTTAACGATGAACGAGCAATAGTCAGGCTTGACATGAGCGAATATATGGAAAAACACGCTGTATCCCGGCTGGTAGGTGCCCCTCCCGGCTACGTTGGTTATGACCAGGGCGGTCAGCTTACAGAAGCCATTCGGCGACGCCCCTACGCCGTCATTCTCTTTGATGAAATTGAAAAAGCACATCCCGACGTCTTTAATATACTGTTACAACTGCTAGATGACGGGCGGCTAACTGACAATCAAGGGCATACTGTAAACTTTAAGAATACTGTGGTCATCATGACTTCTAACTTGGGCAGCCAATATTTCGCTGACTGCCCAGATCAAAAGGAGTTATCCAAAAAAATTACAGAGTTGCTAAGAAGACATTTTCGACCCGAGTTTTTAAATCGTATTGATGAAACTGTACTTTTTCACTCTTTGAGCAAAGAAAATATCGTCAATATTGTAGCTATCCAACTCAAACTTCTAGCCAAAAGGTTGGAAAAACAAAAGCTGACACTTGAGATAACCCCCTCAGCTGAAAAATTCCTGGCCGACCGTGGCTACGACCCTCTTTACGGGGCAAGACCTCTAAAAAGAGTTATTCAGAAACTGTTGGAGAATCCCTTATCCCTGGCCGTATTAAGCGGCAAGTATAAAGCCGGTGATACAATCAAAGTAGATGCAGCAGAAGCAAAGCTTACTATCAGTTAGTAACAGTTAATGGGAGCACACTATTTACAGACAAGAAAAGTAGTGTGCTCCTTTTCTTCTCTGTATTTTTTAACCATAAAATACAAAAATACAGTTATATTTTTTGAAATTTTTTTTTTATTAAATTATAAAAAATAAAGCAGGAAATATTAAAAATATACAGAATATAAATAATAAAGAAGGAAATATTTCTTAATTTAACTGTTTTCTTTTAAATAGTTTCTCTATACAACTTTCCTGTCAAGTAGTTTTACCATTACTCACTCTTACTTTTAACATTAATCACACTTGTCAGGGAATAAAGGAGGGATCTGCAATAAATATAAAGAAAATTTTAATTTTTAACTGTTTTTAAAATCTTACAAAAGGAGGAAAATGAAAAATGAAAAACTGGCGTAGTATCTATCGTATGGAAATTTGGATAACCGTAATCTGTTTTACTCTTTTAGTTTTTACAGGAGGCATGATCAGCAGTTTCTTTGTTCTGACCAAGGATGCTTTTTTTGCCGGGGAATCTCCCGCCTTTTATGTTAAAAGCTATACTTTAGGTTTCCCTACCCACTATTTCTTGCTGGTAGTTCTTAGCTGGCTGGGAGCAACCCTGATCGGCGCTGTTTGGGCTCTGTTCATGGATAAAATGGAAAGAGATATCAACTAAATACTTATATGTAGAAGGAGGATAAAACTTGTGGAATCCGGTCTTTTTTGGTTAGGAATATTTTTAAGTCTATTCGTTCTGCTGTTTTCGATTG
>CAZIRG010000144.1:0-4670 GCA_964541505.1 uncultured Syntrophomonadaceae bacterium
GATAAAAAGAGTTGACGGTTAACAGTCTGCTGACTGCAGTTTACAGTTTACAGTTGACAGTAGTTCGGGGGACGAGGGACGGAGTTTTGAGTTTTGAGTTTTGAGTTTTGAGTTGGGGACTGATTTGGAGGAATGGGGTTAGAGGTTATAACAAATATCAAGGGTTACCTTTCCCACTTCTAACCTCCAAAATGGGAGGATTAAACATTGCTTCTTTTTCTGGCACGTCATGGGGAGACGGAAGCTAATTGCGAGAAGAGATTTCAGGGGCAGGTAAATTATCCTTTAAACAGCAGGGGGAAGAAACAGGCTGAGCAGTTGGCGAAAAGGTTGAGAGGATATCATTTACAGGAGATTTATACTAGTGACTTACAGCGAGCAGAGGAGACTGCCCGAATAATAGCTGTATCCCGGGATAAATCTTTTTTTAGCCACCCTCTTTTCAGGGAGTTTTCCTGGGGAGTAATAGAGGGTCTAACCAGGAGAGAGATTATGTCTGTATACCCTTGCTTGGGCAAAAGAATGGAAAAAAACTTTGCTAGTGAGTATTTGCCTGCACAGGAAAACAGCAGCTGTTTTCAGAAGAGAATTAAACAGGCAAGCGTTTTTTTTGGAAATTTTTCTGAAAATAAGAGCATACTGTTGGTCAGCCATGGGCGATTTATCAATGCTTTTTTAACTTTTTTGCTGTTGCGTAGAGATGGGCCTCCTTTTTCCTTTCCGGTTGCATTAGCATCCTTGAGTGCTGTTATGCTCAGAGGGGAAGGGGTAGAAGCAGTTTTCCTAGATGATGTTACTCATCTTTAAGGTTGACGAGGGAGTGACTGAGTGACTGAGTGACTAAGTGACTAAGTAAGGACGAGGGGACGATGGGGAATGAGACGGAGTTTTGGGTTTTGGGTGGGGTTGAGACGGAGAGGAGGGAAAAAATGAGTTTTATGAGGGATTTTGATGTGCCGCCAAGAAGACCTTCTTCTTTAAGTTATTTTTTGCTTGTTTTGCTGGGAGCGATATTGGGTAGTTTGTTTTCCTTGACTGCAGTGTACTATTATGGGCTGCCGGCAAGAGAAGCAGCACCACTGATAGAGCCTGATAGTTCCAGTGAGGCAAAGCAGGAGGGAGAGAGCGAACTTCTTTTTGATCAAGAGGTGCTTCTGCCAGAACACCAGAATACGGCTGTGGTCAGAGCGGCACAACAGGTTACGCCTGCGGTGGTTGGTATTTCTAACCGACAAGAAGTTTTTGATTTTTTTCGTGGTACCAGCCGGGTACAAGAAGCTGGCACTGGTTCAGGGGTAATTATTGATGCGGCAGGGTTGATAGTGACCAACTATCATGTTATTCGTGAAGCTGACGAGGTTATAGTTTCTTTTCCTGACGGAGAAGATTTGCGTGCGGAGATAGTAGGGGCAGATCCGATTACTGATTTGGCAGTTCTTCGAGTGACAAGAAAAGATTTGGCAGCAGCTTCTTTTGGCGATTCTGATGTCTTGAGGGTGGGAGAGATGGTTATTGCTATCGGCAACCCGCTGGGGCTAGCTTTTCAGCAGACGGTAACCTTGGGAGTTATTAGTGCTACAGAGCGTTTTATTGAGGCAGCAGAGCATCGTTTTCCCTTTATACAGACAGATGCAGCTATCAATCCTGGTAATAGTGGGGGAGCTTTGGTTGATTTGAAAGGGCGAGTTATTGGAATTAATACTGCTAAGATAAAGCTTCCCGGGTTTGAAGGTATGGGATTTGCTATACCCAGTAATATGGCCAAAAAAATTGTTGCTGAACTTATAGAGCATGGTCGAATTATTCGACCGTGGATGGGGATAGTTATAGATGAGATTAGCCCGAGCAAGGCAGAAGCTTTGGGTTTGCCTGTTGACTACGGGATTTTGGTGGTAAAAGTAGTTGCAGGTAGCCCGGCAGACAGAGCCGGTCTTAAGCTAAATGATCTTATCGTGGGAGTAGCGGGAGAAAAGATGGTTAATTTTGATGCCTTGCGCCATATTTTATTTGAGCACAGGGCGGGTGACAAGATTGATGTTAAAATAATACGCGATGGTCAGGAATTGATATTGCAGATCGTTTTGGGAGAGTTGCCAAGGGAGCTAGGAGGTTGATTTGGAGGTCAGAAGTCGGAAGTTAGAGGTTAGAAGTTAGACGGGGGAGAGTTTGGGATTTAAAAGTCAAAAATCTTCAATAGAAACAGAGTAAACAGTCATATTTAATAGGTACAGTTGATAGGTTGCTTTAAACTGTTCCTTGATGGAAGTGGGAAGGGAGCTGTATGGGTAAAAAGGTTTTGTTTTTGTTTGTTGATGGTTTGGGGTTGGGGAAGGAAACAGGGCATAACCCCCTGGCAACGATGTTTACGCCAGGGATTCATAAAATTTTGGGTGGAGCTTTTTTGACAGTAGAAAATAAAGGCAGGGAAGGTCAAAACTTTCTTTTGCTGGGGTTGGAGACTGGCTTGGGTATCACTGGCAAACCGCAGAGCGCTACTGGCCAGGCCTCCCTATTTACAGGTGAGAATGCGGCAGCTATATTGGGATACCATCTTAAAGGATTTCCTAACCGGGAGCTGCATCTTCTTTTACAGCGGGCAGGTATTTTTAAAAAATTATTGGCAGAAGGCTTTAAAGTTACCTTTGCCAATGCTTTCCGACCGCAGTCCTTTCCTGTCCAACTTCTTTTTCCTAATTTTTATGCAACCTCTGAAGTTACTGCTTTGTCTCAAGGAAAGAGACATTTTTCTTGTTCTACCATGTTAAACTACTATGCTGGACTTCCTTTTAAAACCATAGAAGATATTAAGAGCGGTCAGGCAGTTTTTATGGATATAACCAATGAAAGCTTGCAACAGATGGGTTATTCTGTGCCTCTCATTTCTCCTGAAGAGGCGGCTTACAGGCTCGCAGGTATTGCCTACGAGAATGATCTGACGCTTTTTGAGTATTTTCTGACAGATTTAGCTGCCCACTCCAGAGATATGTCTTTTGTTTTTAAAGTGTTAGGGCATCTAGACCGGCTTCTAGCAGCTTTGCATAGGTATTTGAAAGATGACGTATTGCTACTTCTAACCAGCGACCACGGGAATATAGAAGATATGTGCAGTGATGCTCATACCACCAATCCTGTTCCGGCTTTGATTTACGGCAGCGGTAAAAATAGCTTTGTAAGTAGTGCTGGCAAGATGGATTCTATTACAGATATAACGCCGGGTATCATCAGTTATTTGCAGAGGGACTGAGTTTACTTTTTTGATTCCAAAAATAAGCAACAGTACGAGTGATAATATAAGCCAGAAAAAAACGGATAATCATAATCAGAAAAACATTAGCTCCTAAAGCAGCAAAGATAAGATTGTCTTCGAAAAGACTGTGATTGATACTCAAATAGATAGCGATTAAACTTAGTTCCCGGGGGCTTAGATGTCCTTTTTTGGCATAATCAATGATAATAGCGGCACCAAGAATTATACCGAAAACTATGCCGATGAGTAAAGGAAAAGCGGCTTCTTTAGGTAGGGTTAATGATCTGGCAAAAGGCTCCATTTTCAGGGAGAGAAAGTCCATAAGATGAAAATGAACTGCTGTTTCGATGAGAACCATTACCGGAATTAAAAGCAGGGCTATCTGGTAAAGGGAGCTTAGACTATCTATGAAACCTTGGTGGATGATTTCTAAAAGCATTTTATAATCCACCTCCCAGAAGAGAAAAAAACAGACTTAAACCGGCGCCAGTTAGCAGGGCGGTCCCTATACGAAGCGTTAGGGAGAATCGCCAAGAAAGTCCGACTTGCTTGCAAATGGCTGACTCTATCAGCAGGGAGTGGCTGATCAGAATCATGGTAGCTAAGATAGTTACATCTTTTGGAGGAAGTTCTAAGGCTATGATTCCACTTTTCAAAAACATGCTAAATTATAACACAGAAAGTTACCTAAGAGCAAAAAACGATTTTTTAATGTTTTTTTTTGCTGGGATGCAGGAAATTTTCTTTTTTTGTCCAAACTAATAGGGATAAATTATTTAAGAGCGGGAGGGGTTATTTTTGATATTGCGAGCGTTGGAAGTAGGTTCGTTTGCGGCTAATTGTTATATTGCAGCTTGTGCCCAAACTAAGGAAGGAGTTATTATTGATCCTGGGGCAGAGGGAAAGCATATTTTGCGAGTGGTGGAAGATGAAGGGATCAAAATAAAGTATATCATCAATACACATGGACACATTGATCATGTGGGAGCTAATGCAGAAGTCAAAGAAGTTACTGGAGCACCGATTCTTATTCATGCTGAGGATGGTGATCTCTGTCATAAGCCGCATGCCAGCCTGTCTCTTTTGGCTGGTAAGTTGAAGCTTTCAGCAGCAGATCGTTTTATTACGGATGGGGAAGAGCTGACAGTGGGTAATCTTAAATTTAAAGTAATCCACACACCGGGTCACACCAAAGGTGGTATCTGCTTAAAAGCGGAGAAACTGCTTTTTACGGGAGATACTCTTTTTGCCGGTTCTATTGGTCGTACTGATTTGCCGGGCGGCTCTTATTCTCAGTTGATTTCTGCTGTTAAAGAAAAACTACTGGACTATCCTGACGATACGCTGGTTTATCCCGGTCACGGTCCTGCCAGCACGATAGGAGAAGAGAGGGAGAACAATCCGTTTTTGAGGTAGAGGTAAC
>CAZIRG010000145.1:0-4602 GCA_964541505.1 uncultured Syntrophomonadaceae bacterium
ATTGAACTCTCCCCGCACTCAAGCCTTTTCTTACTTTTCGCCACAAAAGAGGGCTTATTTTATAACCAACTAACCGATCAAGAATTCTCCTAGCTTGTTGAGCATTAACTTTATTGTAATCAATATTTCTCGGATTTTGAAAAGATTTCTGGATAGCATCTTTGGTGATTTCGTGGAATTCGACTCTGCAATTAGCTTGATTTTCTATGTTAAGAGCTCTGGCTAAATGCCAGCAAATCGCCTCTCCCTCTCGGTCAGGGTCAGCTGCCAAATAGACTATATCCGCTTTTTTACTGGCATTTTTTAACTCCTCCAATATTTTTCCTTTACCACGAATAGTTATATATTTAGGTTCAAAGTTTTTGTTAACATCAACACCAAATTGACTTTTTGGCAAATCAATAACATGACCCATAGAAGCCTTTATCGTGTAATCTCTACCTAAAAATTGCTTTATTGTTTTTGCTTTGGTGGGAGATTCCACTATTACCAACTTTTTAGACATTTTAAAATCGTCCTTTCAAACCAGAAAAATTATAATTCAAAGCCAACATTTTATTTAATCCTTAAAAAACAACTTCCTGCTTCTTGCACGACCATACCTTTAATTTCTAATAAAGTCAATATTGATTTTAACTTTCCAATAGGCCAAGAAATTTGCATAGCTATTTCATCGACCAACATAGGGTGAAAAGACATACTGTTTAAAAGCTTTTTTTCCTCTTCAGACAAAATACTGCTTTTATTTTTTTTAATAGTTTGGTTTCTACAAACAGTTTTTTTTCCTTTAGGTAAGTGCAGTTCTTCCAACAAGTCATCTATATCTTGCACTAGTTTTGCCCCTTGCTTTATTAAATTATGACACCCCTTGCTGGCAGGACTTGTTATAGGACCAGGTATAGCAAAAACTTCTCTACCTTGCTCCAGTGCCTGATCAGCAGTTATAAGAGCACCGCTTTTTGTTTGTGCCTCCACTATTACTGTACCCAAAGACAGCCCACTTATAATTCTGTTGCGCAATGGGAAATTACCTGGCTTGGGAGGAATCCCTACTGGAAATTCTGAAAGAATTGCTCCTTGTGCCATTATTTGAAACATAAGTTTTTTGTTCTCGAAAGGATAACAAGTATCAAGACCACATCCTAAAATACCTACCGTCAAACCGCCTCCCTGCAAAGCACCTTTATGCGCCCAAGTATCAATACCCCTGGCCATGCCGCTAATTACTCCTATTCCATGAAGAGCTAGTTCCTTTCCCAGCCAAAAAGCTGTTTCTCTGCCATAAGCAGTCATTTTTCTGGAACCGACAATAGCTACACAGGGCATATCACAAGGCAGCTGCCCTCCCTTTTTATAGAGAATAAAAGGGGGATCATAAATACTTTTTAAAATTTCCGGATATAGGATGTCATCTTTTCCTATGCATTCTATATTAAGTTGCTCTAACCTGTCCAGTTCTTTATCTAAATTAATTTTTTCCCTGAGAACAATAAAGTCTTTGCTGAATTTTATTCCCAGTCCTTCTATTTTTTTAAGTTCATTTTCCGAAGCAGACCATATCTCTTGAGGTGACCCATAAACCTTAATCAGCTTTTCATATTTTTTAGCACCAAGACCGTTGATTAAACTTAATCCCACTAAAAATTTATTTTTTCTATTTTTTTCCATCGACGTTACTTTCCAGCAAAACAGGGAGGTTATAAGCCTGCCTGATTTTAGTTTCTATCTGCAAAGCCAGTTCAGAGTTTTCTTTTAAAAACTGGCGGGCGTTTTCTTTTCCCTGTCCCAACCTTTCATTGCCATAAGAATACCAAGAACCACTTTTATTTACTAAATCCATTTCTGTGCCTATGTCTAAAAGGCAACCTTCGTTAGATATTCCTTGACCGTAAATAATATCAAACTCAGCCTGTTTAAAAGGAGGTGCTACTTTATTTTTTACAACTTTAATCCTTGTTCTGTTACCCAGCATCACATTACCCTGCTTTAAAGTTTCCAGCCGCCGAACATCTAAGCGTAAGGAAGCATAAAATTTTAACGCTCTTCCTCCAGTAGTGGTTTCCGGGCTGCCAAACATAACACCGATTTTCTCCCTGATTTGATTTATAAATAATGCTGTTGTCTGTGATTTGCTGATAGCTCCCGATAATTTTCTTAAAGCTTGTGACATAAGCCTTGCCTGCAAACCAACATGAACATCACCCATTTCTCCTTCAATTTCTGCCTTGGGAACCAATGCTGCCACAGAGTCAACAACAACAATATCAATAGCAGCACTACGTACCAGAGACTCTGCTATTTCCAGCCCCTGTTCTCCGGTATCAGGTTGGGAAATTAAGAGATCATCAATATTAACTCCGATTTTTTTGGCATAAAGTGGATCCAAAGCATGTTCGGCATCAATAAAAGCAGCGAATCCACCTCTTTTTTGTGCTTCCGCAATAACATGAAGTGCCACCGTTGTTTTCCCGGAAGATTCCGGTCCAAAAACTTCAATAACTCTGCCGCGCGGTATCCCTCCAACGCCAACAGCAATATCTAAGGCCAAATTTCCGCTAGGAATTACTTCCATGCTCGTTTTAGCAGCTGACTCTCCCAAACGCATTATTGAGCCTTTGCCAAATTGTTTTTCAATTTGAAGAAGTGCCATTTCCAAAGCTTTTTGTTTTTCCATGATTAAATAATCTTCCTTCCTTAATTTATTTTTTATTATAGCAAACACCTGTTTGTATAATTATAATAAGATATTCTACTTTTATTAATTTTTTCCTGCCATAATTAAAAAATTTATTTTTTTAATTATTCTTTTTTTTTGTTGGCAAAACCTTTTTTGTAACTACCCAGGTCTATTGAGCTGTTTTTAAAATTATCTCATGCGTTGCTCTCAAGCTACTGCAGCAAATACCAAAGTGAGCATTGATTTTATTAATAGAAGCGAAAATCTTGAGGATAGCAGCACAATCTGTTTGACCGAGCGAAGGCTCAAGAGAGTTATTGTACTGCCCCCAAGATTTGAGCACCGATAATACTGGATGTGAGAAGTTGGAAATTGGAAGTATACCCTGAGCATAATCGAACGGATTGGACTAGGTTTTGGAAAAGCCCTCGGAAGAATAAACTTTGGTAACTCCTGGTGTTTTTTCTAACCTCTAACCTCCCACTTCCCACCTCCAATATACGTGGTGTTGCTGTAGCAGCAAGGCTCAAGTAGTTACCCTTTTTTTAAGATTTCAGCTATTTTATTTGCAGGAAATCAGCAGTTTTAGAAGAAATAAAAACTAAACTGCTGAAGGGTGAGATTAAATTGTGAAAGTGAAAAGTTTTAGCTTTGCTGGTAGCTCTTTTGCGACTAGGAAACACTTCTTAAGAGAAGTCTCTCTCTACTTTAAATCAAGAAAAGAGAATTATCTCCTAGTTTTTCCAGCATATTTAGCTTTCCTACTGGCTTTTCAATGGGGAGACTTAGGGTTACCTGAAAACTTTGATGCTGCTTTCAGAGCTTTTAAACAATTACCTTCTTCGTGGCATGATAAGCTACTGCAAACATATCAAAAAATCTCTCAATATTTATCATGTTATCTTGTACCGGGAACGCTTTTACTACACAAAAACAATAATATTTTTAGCATATCTTATTTAATTTCGCCTCAGGGTAAAATTATAACTTGCCAAAAACAAATTTTTTTATCACAGGAAGAACGTTCCGCTGGGTTAACACGTGGCACTGACCTAGAAGTTATTTCAACCCCAATAGGGCAGATTGGTATTCTGAGCGGCACTGATGCTTGGTACCCAGAAACAGGACGTATTCTAGCCCTTAAAGGAGCTGAAATTATCTGCTATTGTGGGTCCTTACCTGCAGGAGAAAACCATTGGTTGCAGCTGGCGGGCATGTGGCAACAGGTGCAACAAAATCAATTTTTCTGTGTAGAGTGCCAGTTAGTTGCCTCAATAGCTGACAAAAAGTTTCAAGCTTTGTCTTATATCTACGCCCCTTGCGAAATGACTCCCGGGAAAAAAGGAGTACTGGCTACAGGAGGAATCTCCTCAAAACTTTTAGAAGCTTCCCTAGATAAAAAAGCACGACAAACACTTATAGCTAATTTTCCTCTCCTGAAACTCTTGAATCCTGCTGCCTATCAGTGCTAACGCATGATTTGTAAAATATAAGGTAACTATTCAGCTACAACCATTTTCCGGTTAAAAACCAGTGAACAATGGATCATAAACTAATTACCAGTTGCCAGTTAATTATTGTATAGTATAGCAAATTGTAACCTTGTAATCACTTTAAACTGTAAAGTGGTATTCAATCTCTAATTATTACGTTAGTGCGTGAACAGTTACAATATAAGTATACCAGCAATTGCAAGAATTAAAGGCAAAAAGGTTTTTCGCACTGCTTTTGATAAATAAACGCTGAAAGGCGCTGATTAATATGATTAAATTATGATCAAAACATTAATTAAGACCAGTAAAATTTTTGTTTTCCGGATATAATTGGCAACAAACAACTTTTTAACTGCTAATATATCAAAAAATCATCGTAAATCAGCGTCTACTTTTAGATATTTTATGACTGATTTCATGCGTAAGCGCTGA
>CAZIRG010000146.1:0-4599 GCA_964541505.1 uncultured Syntrophomonadaceae bacterium
TTCTAAAGTTTCTTTTAATAAACAAAATTTAACAAACAAAACAAATTTTTAGAATTTTTTGTTTTGGCATCATTTTTGCAATATTTTTTTTTGGGTTTTAAATAGTTTCTCTAACTTACTTAACAAAATTTTGTTTTTTAGAAAGGAGGTTGAAAAAATATGAGGGAAATGATTAAGCATACTCCTGGCAAACTTTTTCTCGCAATACTTGCATTGTCGGTTTTAGTCATAGTTTTGGTATTGCCTTTCGTTGTTGGTGGCACCACTGTTTTTTTCGGTTGGATGAGTTTTCCACTATTTAGCGGAATTCTGTTGATGTTAATCTGGATAGTAGCTTTCGTGGTTTATCTTGGTAAATTTTGGCCATATCGTTAAAAAAAGGAGGTATGAAAAATGGATTTAGTTATTGTTATTTTTTTTGGGATTGTCGTTACACTAATAGGTATATATGGTTATAAAGTGTCAGCTAAAACAGCTGAGGATTACTTGGTAGCGGGTCGTTCGCTTGGGATTATTGTCATGCTTTTCTTTATCCTGTTTGGTGTTTTAAGTGCGTTTACTCTTCTTGCCTTCCCTGGCTCTATGTATCTTCAAGGACCGGGATTTAGTTATTTTGGTTGGGGTTTGGTTGTAGGTTATGCAGCCATATTGGTTATAGCAGGTCCTAGAATTAGCACTGTAAGTAAGTTGAATCGTTTTCTTTCTCCTGTTGAGTTAGTGGGGGAAAGATTTGAATCTCGTTTTGTAAGAATTAGCCTGGCTATTCTCCTGGTAGTCTTTTTAATCCCTTACATTGGTATTCAGCCGATAGCAACCGGACTGGCTATGCATGCAGCTCTTGGCATTCCGGTTGTCTGGGGAGCTGTATTTATGACAGTTTTAATGGCCGTGGTTGTTATTTTAGGAGGAATGCGTAGTGTGGCTTGGGTTAATGTTTTTTTAGGTTCTATTTTTTTAGTGGCACTGTTTGCCTCTTTGTTTGGGATTATCAATGTGGCTCTGCCGGAGGGTTTAACAGGTGCGGCACAAAGTCTCGCTCGGGATAATCCCGCACAGCTGGGAATCCCAGGTCCTCTAGGTATTTATGGAATACCCATGGTGATTGGAGCTTTTATAGCCGGTGTGGGGTGTGCTGGATTTCCACATATAATTATATCAACTATGGGTGCTCGCGATATTAAGGTGTTTAAATGGCTGGGAATACTTTTTCTGATAGTTGCCGGAGCAATTTATATTGCGGTCACGATTTTTGGCAGTCTGATAGCTCCAGTTGTTGCCCCTGGTCTTATAGGGGGGCAGGCCGATGCTATTTTGCAAGTTGTAGTTGGTCAGCATTTACCCGGGTGGATGGCTCTTTGTTTCTTGTTAGCAGTTATTGCAGCTTCTTTATCAACAGCAGCTGTTCAATTGATGGGCGCAGGAATTCTGATTTCCCGGGATATTGTTTATGTTCTTAAACCAAATCTTGGTGATCAACAATTTATCTTGTGGAGTAGAATAATTATGCTGCTTCTTGTAATAGGTAGTTTTATTGCTGCTCTTCTGTTTACTGACCAAATTGCATTTTTTGTTGTAATTGCAGCTGCCGGACTTTTTGTGTGGCTACCTGTTCTTTTGTTGGGAGTTCTGTGGTCTGGAGCTACCAGGCATGGCGCTATTGCTGGTATAGTTGTCGGATACGGTCACTTAATTGCTGGTTATATTCATCCACCACTGCACTTGATACCTTTTCCTGTAATATGTATTTTTACAGGTATGGTGGCCATGGTTATTGTCAGTTTATTTACTGAAAAAGTTTCAGAAGAAACCACTGCACGTTTCTTTGAAGAAGTAGATGAGTATTTGGAAATGGAATCAGCTGCTTCTGATGATGAAGCTATTGCCTGGTAATACATCTAAAACTAGTTAGGAGGAGATTTGCCAATGCCAAAATGGAGACTGCTAAACAAGCCTGATGCTAATACATTTGATTTGGTTGCTATCCCGGCAGCTATTGCGGAGGGAAAAATTGCCGGGAAGTTTCTGGGAGGCAAAAAAGGGCCGAATACGCTGATAATACAAAAACCGCAGAACAAAGGGGTTGTGGTCGGAGCTGATGTTTTTGTACGCAAGGAACAAGCTAAGAAAGAGAAGATAGGGGTAGCTAAAAAACCAAGAGCAGGGCGGGGGGGGATTACCCCCCTAGGGGCTATTCATTTTAATAAATTTATTGCTAAGGAAAGTGCCAAAGTTAAAGTTGCTTTGGAAAAGAAAAACCCTGAGGATTTAGCCACGCTTGTGTATACTTCCGGAACAACAGGTAAACCCAAAGGTGCTATGCTAAAGCTTGGTGGGTTTTATCATCATACTCAGACTTGTATAAATGCCCTTAAAATAAAAGCGGTAGATAAAATAGTGGTTGTTTTGCCTACGTTTCATGTGTATGCTTTAAATGCTTTGGTTAAACCAGCTTTACAGGCAGGGGCTACAATTATCCTTATCCCTCAGTATGATCCTGTAAAGCTTATTGAAGCAATGACTAAACATAAAGCAACTATTTTTTGCGCGGTGCCTACTATTATTATCCATTTGTTGCAGGTTGCTAAAAAACAAGCCATTAAATTGCCTAAAACGCTCAGGCTTACCCTTACTGCAGCAGCACCTATTACCAAAACAGTATTAAACGAGTTCGAAGAAGTGTTTCAAACTGAAATTTTTGAAGCTTTTGGCATGACAGAGTGCACAGGTATTGCGTCGATTAATCCTGAAGGCAAAAAGAAAGTAGGTTCAATAGGAGTGCCTGTCGGGAAATTATTTCCGGATGTTTGTGATTTACAAATGAAAATTGTAGATGATAAGGGGGAAGAACTTCCAGCGGAAGAAATGGGAGAAATTTTAATTCATAGTAAACAGTATGGTATGTTGGGGTATTACAATAGGCCTGACGCTACAGCTGAAACCATAAAAGATGGCTGGATATATTCAGGAGACATTGGGCGGAAAGATGAGGAAGGATATTTTTATATATCAGACCGTAAAAAAGACATGTTAATTAGCGGTGGTTTCAATGTATACCCGCGTGAAATAGAAGAAGTTTTAAGTACGCATCCTAAAGTTATGGAAACTACGGTCATAGGGATTGAGCATGAAACTAAAGGTGAAGTACCTAAAGCTTTTGTCGTATTGAACGAGGGGGAAAAAGCCAGCCATGAGGAGATGATATCTTATTGCAAGGAACGTTTGGCAAGATATAAAGTGCCTACTGAAATTGAATTTAAGGAGGCTTTGCCAAAAGTATTATCCGGAAAAATATTAAAAAAAGAGTTAAGAAAAGGTTATGTTGATCTTCGTGAGGTTACCAAAGATATGAGCAAAGATCAGGAGGGAGATTGACCATGGGTGAAATTTTACTGGGAGAAATTATTGAAAAATCAGCAAAACTGTATGGAAAGAAAGCAGCGGTAATATTTGAAGGAAAAGAGATTGCCTACCGGGATGTAGAAAAAAATGTTAATCGCTTTGCTAATGCTCTTCTAAAATCAGGAATTCAAAAAGGTGATGTAGTTGCTATAATGTTGCCTAATATTCCTGAATTTATTTATGCCTATTTTGGAGTACAGCGTATAGGTGCTGTTGCAGTTCCGATGAACCCCATGTTTAAGGGTGGTGAAATCATCCATGTTCTTAATGATTCAGGAGCTAAAATAATGGTAACGCTGGCCAGCTTTATTTCCACCATCAATGAAGTAAGGCCAGAGGTTCCAAATTTACAAAAAATAATTATAACAGGAGAAAGGGATATTAACCTAGCAGACCCTGCATCTACCATATTTGTACAAATGGTTTATGATGCCAAAGTTTTCTCTGATCTTGAAAAAACTTATCAAAAAGTTGGTGAAGCTTTAACCCGGGTATTCAAAGAATTTAAAGTAAAAGATGTTTGGTATAAACATTGGGGAGGCGTCAGGGTAGGAGGTAAAAAAATCGCCGGGTTCAGTTTTGGTCAGTTTGAGGAAGAAGATGTGATAATTATGAATGCCATCTGTTTTGTTGGTAAACTGGTTCCGGATGATTTCTTTAAAGTTATTTGGGTGCCTAAAGAAATAAAAAATAATTATTTGGAACCTTTAACCAGCATTGAAGAGGAAACCGGTAGCAAGCCGGCATATGAAGAGTTTAAAGATGTAGTAGCTGATGTGTTTCAGGATATTCTGGAAATAGATTTAGAAGAAAGTAATGAGTTGAGTAGAGACGAAAAATTTGGTTATCAAAAGCAAAAAACTTTAGTAACGTCAACGTTGCGCTAACATATTGAGGAAAGGGATCACTTTTAAAGTCACTGAAGTTTTATTACTGTAAATAAATCTGTTAAAAATGGGTGTTGATTGCAGGCACTAAACTAAAAAAGTTTAGTGCCTGCTTTAATCATGCTGAAACTTAAAATAGTTACGGGGCAACTGTATATGAAAATATTTGGACATGTTATTGATGTATGTGGAGTGGTTGTGGTATAGTATTCATAGTAAAAAAATCAACTGTCAAAAGGGGAAGATTATGAAAAGTGCTGAATCCATTTTATTAAAAGAACTATTTGCTTCTTTTCCCTATGGAATTATTGTT
>CAZIRG010000147.1:0-4514 GCA_964541505.1 uncultured Syntrophomonadaceae bacterium
CTACCGTAAGTAAACGTTCCTCTTCTCTCCCCTCCTTTTTTTTACCAATGTAATAAATCATTTATCCTTTCACTGCACCTGCAGTTAAACCAGCAATTATACGTCGTTGAAAAACTAGTACTAGGACGGTAACTGGTATAGTAACTATAACTGCTGCCGCCATTATCTCACCAAAAGGTTCCTGCCTCGCCACAGCCCCTGTGAAAAAAGCAATAGCTACCGGTACAGTTCTGGCAGCAGGCTCAATACTGGTAAAAGTTAACGCAAACAGATACTCATTCCAGGCAGCAATAAAAGACAAAAGACCTGTGGTTACCAAGGCCGGTGCTGTTAACGGCAACAAAATCAAACGAAAAGTTTGCAATGTCGTAGCCCCATCTATCTGTGCCGATTCCATAAGAGCAGGCGGCAGATTTTTGAAAAAGGCGGTTAAAACCCAGGTAGTAAAAGGCAGTGTGAAAATCATATACGTTAAAATCATACTGGGGATAGCTCCTAACCTCAAGGTGGTTATTACTGCATATAAGCCGGATAAAACAGTTACCTGGGGAAACATGGTCATGGCTAGAATCACATATAAAGCCGGTTTTTTACCTCTAAAACGCAGTTTACCCAAAGCAAAAGCAGCAAAAGCACCGACAGTCAGAGCTAGGGCCGTTGTCGATGTAGCCACAATGGTGCTGTTTAAAAGACCCCGCATGAATTGGCCATCTCTGAACACAGCTATATAATTTTGAAAAGTGGGCGCAATGGCCATTGTGACAGGGTCCTGGGGTACAAAAGTAGCCGGGGTCATCTGCAGTTGCGTTTCTGATTTTAGCGAGGAGTTTATGGCCCAGTAAAACGGAAATAGCAGGTAAAGCATAATAAAACAAATTAAAACCCAAAAACTAATCTTCTTCAAGACATTAATTGTTTTTTTGCCCTGTTTCACTCAGAATCAACTCCTAATATTTTGATATAAAAAACTGCGAAGGCAAATATCAAAATAAAAATAATTACACCAATTGCGGAGGAGAAACCCATTTCCCTGTTGCCAATAAGTTGGAAGTAATTATAACTGGCCAGAGAAAATTTACTGCTCCCCAGTAAAACCTGGAAAATATCAAAAACCCGTAGAGCATCCAACGTACGAAAAATCAAGGCCACCGCTATAGCCGGCTTTAACAACGGTAAAGTAATATTGAGAAATTGACGGATTTTGCTGGCACCATCAATATCTGCTGCCTCATATAACTCAGAAGATATAGTTTGTAATCCAGCCAGTAAAAGCAAAGCAATAAAAGGAGTTGTCTTCCATACATCTATCATGATCAAAGAAGGCATCTGTAAATCAGCCACCGCTAAAAAAGCAATATGCCCACCACCTATGCCAAATTTATCAAGCACCGTATTAAAAAAACCTGTGCGATTCGACACCAGCATCCACTCCCACATACGCGCAGAAACTACCGTGATTACAGCCCACGGGATAAGCATTGCTGCCCTGACAACCCCTCGTCCCTGGAATTTACTGTTGACCACCAGGGCAATAGCTAAACCCAGCAGCAATTGCAAAAAAACCGATATAATCGTAAAATAAAGCGTGTTTCTTATCGCACCTATAAAAACGGCATCAGTCG
Organism: uncultured Syntrophomonadaceae bacterium; assembly: GCA_964541505.1. Classification (GTDB taxonomy): domain Bacteria; phylum Bacillota; class Dethiobacteria; order PWVN01; family PWVN01; genus CAZLTH01. The sequence goes on from CAZIRG010000147.1 coordinate 1,623, forward strand.
CCCCAATGACATATTGATTGCCAAATAGATTAAACTGCTTAAATTCTCGATACCGGCGCGGTTCACGCGGCAGAACATCCAGTGGTCGCTCAAAAACAGGCTCATTTGTTGCCGGATCAATCTTTTGTTGACCTGTTTCCATGTCAATGACAGGAGCTAACTCTTCTATAGTCATACTTAACAATCTGCGGTAATTATCAAAGCCGATAAAACTCACTTCTTCGGCACTGGCAAATCTTCCATCGGTAAAACTCATATAAAACACCTGTCCCAAAGGGTAAACAGCAATGAGAATTAGAATTATAAATGTAGGTAACAATAACTTGTAGGCTGTTTTTTCTTCGCGCTTAGCTAAACCTGACATCACTTACTCCCCCTATTTTAAATAAGCCCCGCAAGATTTTCTGATTACCAACTTATCTTCCAATACAACCCCACCAAGTTCCGCTTCTCTGTTTTTTATATTAGCCAAGATCAGCCGCATGGCAGTTTCACCTATTTTGTATCTCGGCTGCTGAATGGTGGTAAGCTGCGGCTCAATCAGAGAAGCCAGCGGTATATCATCAAAACCTACTACAGCCAGATCTTCAGGAACCTTCAAGCCCAAAGAGGTTGCTGCCTTCATAGCTCCTACAGCCATTTCATCATTAGAAGCAAAAATAGCTGTAGGTCTGTTTTCGTAAGCCAACATCCTTCTGGTCAAATAATAACCCCCTTCCACCTTGAAGTCTCCTTCATGAATCAAGGCCGTTTCTTCCTTAAGCTCATTTTGATGTAAAGCCTGTCTGTAGCCTTTCAGCCTATCACGACTAACAATAACATTTAAAGGTCCGGCAACCATCCCAATCCGTTGATGCCCTAAATTTATCAAATGTTGCGTTGCCTTCCGGGCACTGGAAATATTATCAATAGAAACCGTAGGCAGTGCTGTCTCGTCTAGATATTCACAAGCTAAGACAAGGGGACTTAATTTGGCCAATTCAATATAATCATTGGGATTCGAACGTGCTGTTATAAATATAACCCCATCTGCCATATGCTCCCCTAGAAGACGAATATAGTTTTGTTCCCGTTCCTCACTGTTTTCAGTAGTTCCTATTAAAATATAATAATTTGATTTTATAGCCACATCTTCAATACCACGAATAATATCTGCAAAAAATGGGTTGCTAATATCCGGGAGAAGAACAATGATGGTCTTAGTCTCTTGCTTTCGCAAATTACTGGCCAACCTGTTAAGCTTATAATCCAACTCATAAACTGCTTGTAAAACTCTTAATTTTGTCTCTTCCCGCACAGAATAATTTTTTGATAAAACCCGGGACACTGTGGCTACCGAGACACTTGCTCTCCTTGCTACATCTTTTATATTCGCCATCCTCACCATCCAGTTTCTGTTTTATTTAGTAATCGATTACATTTCTTTATTAAAAATCTGCAAAATACGTCCTAATATCCAGCCACAAGACGCTTTAAAGCAACATTAAGGACATTATAAACAAATTTCTGGTAAACGATTACTATCTCTCTTTAAGAAAAGGTATTCTACATTGCTATGAAAACTCCTTCTTTTTTTAAAAAATATTTTTTACTTAAACTAGTATAGAGTAAAAACTAACGTTTGTCGGTAAACACAGTAACGAGAATTAGATGACTCCATACCGCTTGCGATTTGCGGTTGAGTGAGGAGAGCCAGAGGCAACGAGAAAGAGGACTTGTTTCACGGCAAGCTTATGTGTGGTTGCGGATTGTCAGTCCGCATACAAATGCTAGTTTGCCGTGTAACAGGACTGAACGAGTCCTGACGACGGCGACAGGTGAGACGCCTGGGAGGTGTTGGTGAGACTTCCGGGGGATGTCGAACAGTTCCTGCTGATTATGCGTCCGGGGACGGATAACAAAGCGAAGGGAGGAAGTCCGAGCAAGTCGGGACTCCGAGAGGTCGCAGGAAGGAGTCTCGTCCCTTTTACTTCGCCTCTCCCCAATCCACTCCCCATCGTCTCTCTTACTTACTCACTTACAGCCGCAGAGCCTGCTCTGAGCGCAATCGAATGGGCTGACTTACTCACTAGCGACCGCAGCTTAGATAGGTGCAAACACCTGTTTATATGCTCGGCACAGGCAGGATAATAAATTGAATTTTTTCATGTGCGGTCGCCCTAGGGTTTTAAGACCTTCCGTGAGTATTGATTTTTAAACCAAGTTTTCCGCAAATTTTGTCAACATGTCTGCTATAGCTTTAATTTCTTGCACAGCAGCAGATACATTTTGAGTTTTTTCTGTTTGTTTACTGGCAATTGCTTCTACAGATGCTGTTTTTTCGTTGATATCTTGGCCTGATTTTTTTAAACTTCCCAGTATCTTTTCGATTTCTTTTAAAGAACTGGCACTGTTTTCCGCTAATTTCCTTATTTCATCAGCTACTACACCGAAACCTTTGCCCAGCTCACCTACACGAGCAGCTTCAATGGCCGCATTTAACCCTAAAAGGTTGGTTTGAGCCGTAATTTTTTGGATTACTTTTAAAACTTGATCTGTTTGACCCATTTTACCGCTTAATTCACCAGCAAATGAGTGTAAGTCTTTTCCAATTTCTGTCAACTCCTCCGAATTGGTGGAAAGATGGTCTATCAAGTCGACAAGAGTTTCAATGGATTTAAATAGTCCATCTGCTGTTCTAAAAATTTCCACCTGTTTATTGCGACCTTTAACTGTGGCAACAGCCCCAAGGATTTCTCCTGTTTGCGGATCTTTGATAGGAACTCCTACACCGACATAAGGAATACCAAAAGCACTGCTATCTACTTTTCTAGTGACTCTTTTCCTTCCTTTGATAGCTGTTTGAGATAAGGTCTCATCTGGACAAATATCCCCTACTTTTATTCCAAGATC
>CAZIRG010000148.1:0-4462 GCA_964541505.1 uncultured Syntrophomonadaceae bacterium
GGGTTACGGGGTTACGGGGTTCCAATTTGCTATACAATAATTAACTGGCAACTGGCAACTGGTTTATGATCCATTGTCCACTGGTTTTTAACTGGAAACTGGCTGTAGCTGAATAGTTACTGTACATTAACTGGAATTTGTTCTAAAATACTGTTAAGGAAACAACTTTGTTAAAAAATAAAACAGGAAGGGGTGCCCATCCATAAATAACATAAAAAACAAAAAAACACTGGTAGTCTTTTATTCTTTCGAAAGCAACACAAAGCTGGTAGCCAGCATTCTTGCTAAAAATCTTCAAGCTGAAATCCTGGAATTAAAACCTTTAAAAGAGATTAGTCCCAAAGGTCTTTCTAAACTCCTCTGGTGCAGTAAACAAATTATTACCAAAGAGAAACCTGTCCTTAAGCCTTATGCTAAGAACCCCTCAGACTTTGATTTAATAATCATCGGCACGCCTGTCTGGGCATTTACTCACACTCCGCCAATAAGATCTTTTCTGGCAAAACATGATTTAAAAGATAAAGATATCGCTCTTTTTTGCACACACGATGGCATTCCTGGCAAATGTTTGCAACATATGAGAGAAAAATTAACTGGCAATAATATTATCGGCGAGCAAGACTTCTCCCGCATAAAATCTATGGATAAAGCAGAACTTGAAAAACGTTGTCTTGACTGGATAAACAAGTTGCAGCAGCAGTAATGTATAAAATAATGCCGTTTTGAAACAATAGCTCCAACAAGATAAATCTGGAGGGAGCAGCCATGAGCAAGGAATGTTTTAAAAGAATCCCACAACATATAGGGATAATACCTGATGGCAACAGAAGGTGGAGCGAACACAACAACCTCGAAAAACACCAAGGCTATGCTTATGGCGTAACGCTAGGTTTTAAGCTTTATGAGCTTATGTTGGAATACGGCATTAAGGAAGCGACCTTTTACGGGTTTACGCAAGATAATACCAAAAGACCTACAGTTCAAAAGCAAGCGTTTGTCAAAGCTTGTGTCAGTGCTGTTACTACCTTGGCCAATCGTGACGCTAATCTGCTGGTTATAGGAGATACAAACTCAGATGTTTTTCCTCAGGAGCTTGTTAAATACGCCAATAAACGCCTACCTTTCGGTCGTGGGCTGATAAACATCAATTTTCTGGTTAATTATGGCTGGAGATGGGACCTGCAGCAAGCTTTTGACCGTTTCAGCACCTATAAAAGCAAAAAGTTTAATCCTCATGAGCATATTGCCTCAGCAGACATCTCCACAATGGATTTGATTATCAGGTGGGGCGGCAGAAGACGCCTCAGTGGTTTTCTACCGCTCCAATCCATCTATGCCGACATTTATATTATAGACGACTACTGGCCAGATTTCAAAAAAGACCACTTTCTAGAAGCACTTCGCTGGTATCAATCAACAGACCCTACGCTAGGCGGCTAAATCTCCATCTCCTCCCAATACTTCGTACCCATCCGCAGAGAGTAATAAAAAATAACGCCACTCAAGATTAAAAACAAGGCTCCACTTACTGCCATTCCTGTTGAGGGTGACCAGTGGTGTATAAAACGCATGAAGCCGAGATGCGAGTACACCTGCCCTAAAGCCAGCACCCCTAAGGCTACAATGTAATACACATAAGGCAAAACAATACGCCCTATACGCATAGGCATAGCCGCCGATTTTGCCTGCCAGCTATGACCCAGCATATCCACGGCAAGATCAACAATATTCAGTGTGCCGAGCAATACAGCCAATGCCAGCACGGAAAAAACAATAAGGGTGACACTACCCCCCCCGTAAGGATATTAACCAAAGCTAAAATCACCCCACCAATGATAATTTCCGGTATAAACAACGCCAGCCAGTAGCCCTGCAGAAACTCTCCTCTTCTGAAAGGCATGGCTTTCGCCAACATGTACTGTTTTTTGAGAATGTTCTTGTCTTGGTTTTTCATAAAAGAAGGAGGAGTAAAAAATATTTCCGCTATGCCAGCAACAAGAAACCCTATTAGGCCGACATGCACCAGTGCAATCCAGACGAATCTGGCTGCCGGCGGCCCCGCTATAGTAATCGCAGCCAGATAGCTAACCAGCATTGCCACTAATCCAATAGCTCTTTGTCCCATCTCATAGTTGCGCAGGGCTTTCTTCTATTCTGTCAGCACAAGATTGCCTTTTCTGCCACGCCAGATTTTTGACTGCTCTTGACCGCTGAAAGTTTTCTTGCGGCGGATTTTGATGCGTTTTTTCGTGCTTCCCTCCACCGTTTGCGACCTGTCGTAGCCAGCATAATAAACCTGTCGGGCTACCACTAGGGCCGCAATAAAAATGACACCACTGCTTAGAAACAAACGTGCCAACGGTCCTAGTGCCGCCCCCACATCCCGTTGCAGAAAAGCAGTTAAAACATTGACCGCTTTTGCTAAAGGAAAAATAAAGGCTAAAAAGGACTCCGTTTTTTCCAGCCAGATAAATATCTGCGGCGATATTTCTTCATTGCCCCAAATAAAGGCAAACCAAGCCACAGTGCCCAAGACATTGAAAACACCTGCTGCCTGCATGATACGCTTAGCAGATAGGAATCTCAGTAAGAACATCGATAAAGAAATGCCAAGAGAAGCAGGTATGATCAAAAAAAGATATACTACTGGCAAAACAAATAAGTAGTAATACTAGGGAGCTGACGTCACCACTCCTAAAGACAGCAAAGACGGCAGAACAAAGAAAACCATGATTGATAGTGAAGATTTAGAGAAATAAATCATCTTGACAAAGCGAGAAACAAACAAGGTCATTGCCGCCACGGGCTTGGAAATCAAAAAGTTTAACTCGGGTGACTGATAAAACTCTGGCTGAACTTCTTGCAACATCGTCCCCAAAATAGTGAAAGAAAACCAGAGCAAAAGGAGGTAGAACAAAATCGTATCAACTCATCTTTCTTCTCGCCCATCTCAAAGGAAATAAACAGTTCCTCTATTCTTTCCTCCAAGCTATCTTCCAGCTGCTGCCCGGATGAATTTGCTACCTCTAAAGAACTAGCGGCAACATCATTTTCTCCCCGGTCATTCCTGTATGCACTATAGATGCAAGCAACAAAACGCACAAACTCAGTGCCACTAAGTTTCTTATAGAGAAAAGGGTTGTCCGGCACATAGCCCAGCAAGGCTTTCGCCTCCACTGGCTGCTTCACGATATCATAACCGCCAATAGAAACATTCCCACCGCTTGGTTTTAAAAGCCCGATACACATCTTGATAGTAGTAGTTTTACCTGCACCATTAGGACCCAAAAACCCAAAGATTTCTCCGGGTTTAAGTTCCAGATTCAAACCACTAACAGCAGTAAATTTCCCATAGTTCTTGGAAAGGTTTTCAATTTTCAACATTGTCTTTTCCAACAATTTTTCCGCCCCCTTCATTTCATGCTTTTTCGCTTAAGTTCGCAGCAAGCAAATTCCTTTCTGTAATTAATTAGTTAACTTTTATGCCCTTGTATAGCCTCGCTCTAAATGCCACATCTTTTGGTCACCTTGTTTTCCAACCGTGAACCCGGGCAATTATAATATTATACAAGATAAATCTTAAGATTTCCTTAAGATTTTCCAATATGACGGAATATATGAGGTCAGCCCTTGACTTAGGACAAATTATCTTTAATTGCTGGAAAATGCCTTAAGCGATATCCCTTGTCAATGGCTACCCCCATCTGCTTCTCATTTTCTTGATTTTCTCCGTATTGCATGCATTATGCTTCTCTGCTATACTATATTTAGCAATATTAAACGAAAGGTGGAATTCTAATGCCTTCCTTACAAGTACGTGATTTACCTGAACACATTTATCAACAAATCGTTCAACGTGCAGATACTGAGAGAAGAAGTATTACCCAAGAAACAATAGTATTATTAGAAAAAGCATTACAAATAGAAAAACAAAACAAAGAACGCCGCAAACAACTTTTTAACCGTATACTCCAAGAAACCAATAACAAACAAAATGAAAACATTCTTGACCCTGTACAATTAGTTCGGGAGATTCGAGAAAAATGATAGTAACAATAGATGTCAGTGCCGCAGGTGAAGTTGTTATGGGACGACCAAAACAGCAACCCATAATAACCATTCTTAAAAAAGCAACCTAGGTTATTGCTCCTTCTCTTTACATTTATGAAGCATCAAACGTTATGTGGAAGTATAATTCCATTCAGAACTACCCGGTCAATGATTTAATGCGCAAAACAGGAATGGTTCAACTCCCGTTGATGCTTGACAAACCTTGACAATCCGAAGTACCAGATAAAACCTTGCTATAATGCGATGTACAAGCACTTTTGGGAAAGAAATTTTGCTTGATAGACTGTCAAGGTTTATTTTCTATCACAGTGGAATGAACCATCCCGCAAAACAAGATATTTACTGGAAATAGTTGATCAGTATATAAAAGCAGAAGATCTTTATGAGGAAG